>JAIRNQ010000059.1 GCA_031257955.1 Deltaproteobacteria bacterium
TGTGTGTGAATTGCAAGGGGAGAGTGGTATACTTGTTGTGAGAATTTCAAGGGGATGGTGGTATACTATATCGTGAGAATAGTATACCAAAATGGTATACTTTTTCTTGAGAAAATCTATCCGGTAAGGTTGGACCCGCCATCGCCGCTCGGCCGGCGTTTACTTTTGGTGTGGACACGTTTTTTCTTTTTCCTCCGCTTCGCTTCCATGGCGGGACTAAGGCTTTAGGCGAAAGCGAAAGTGTGCCGCCCGGATTTAGCCTTTGGAATACCCCTGAGAGGGCCAGAGAGTCTCTGGGTGTGGCGAGAGGTGAGGTGCGTGTCTGGAAGCCCCGTGAAGGCCCCTGAGAGGCCTTCTGAGGCCTTGGGAGGACCGAGTGGCTGGGGGGGGGTGCGGTAAGACTCGCGAAGGCCCCTGGGAGGCCTTGAGAGCCATTGAGAGGTAGTGGCAGGGGTGAGAGGTGAAGCGCGTGTCTGGAAGCCCCGTGAAGGCCCCTGAGAGGCCCTCAGAGGCCTTGGGAGGACCGAGTGGCTATGGGGGGTGCGGGAAGACTCGAGAACACCTCTGGGAGGCTTTGGGAGACTTTGAGAGGTAGTGGCAGGGGCGAGAGGTGAGGTGCGTGTCTGGAAGCCCCGTGAAGGCCCCTGAGAGCCCCTCAGAGGCCATGGAAGGACCGAGTGGCTATGGGGGGTGCGGGAAGACTCGCGAAGGCCTCTGGGAAGCCCTCAGAGGCCATGGGAGGGCTTGGGAGGACCGAGTGGTCAGGTTGGGAAGCGGTAAGAGGGCATCGGTGAACTTGGCCTGACCTTCAGGCCCTGACCAAGGATGCACCTAAGCTTTGATTTTGACATTCAGGGCTACGGACAAAAGAAAAGGCCTGACCGTATATTCGCGAGCGTGGCTGAAGTTATAAGCCGAAAAAACCATCGCGGGCCTTTTCGCGCACACCCGCGACTGGCGCGACATGACAACAGTCCTCGGGAAGGAGGCACCAACATGATTCAAGTATTGACCCGCATCGGTAAGAGGGTTTCCGCCTCGACCGCTTGCGCCTTCTTCCTTGCGGCCTTGCTCTGGCTCTCACCCGTTGCCCTGGCGGAGGACATCACCTTCCCCGGCACCGGTTTGCAACTCGATACCGTCATATCGCCCTCAAACTATAATTCGCTATTTCCGACATCGTTAAGCGACAACACCGTTACCTTCAACTTTGGCACGATTGACGGATATGTCTACGGCGGTGCCGCCAAAACCGGAAGTCCCGTCACGGGCAACAAAGTCTTCTTCAACGATGGTCAGGCCAGAGGCGTCTACGGCGGCGCCAGTAGGGATGGCAACGGATTAATATCGAACAACAAAGTCTTCATCAACGGCGGTACGGTGGAATATCATGTCATCGGCGGGTATGGAATTTATTCCAACAGCGATGCCACCGACAACACGGTGACAATCACCGGGGGTTCGATTGGCGGAAACGTCTATGGAGGTTACACCGACGGGGGCGAGAAGGCCACCGGCAACAGGGTGATCATCCTCGGCGGCACATTTAGTGGCAGCAATAGCAATGTCTATGGAGGCAGGGGCCAATCGCTAGCCACCTCCAATACCGTGACCATCAGCGGGGGCACGGGGTTCAACCAACTCTACGGCGGCTTTATCGGCGTGAGCGGCGACGATTTCACCGGCAACACGCTGAACGTCAAAACCACCGATTTGATAGTGGGCGATCTGCAAAATTTTCAGTATCTGAACTTCTACCTGCCGGCGACTCTGGCCGCGGGCGACACCATGCTAAAACTCAAACAATATGGCGTGGCGGACCTGACGAAAGAGACCGACGCCGACCCTCTTTCATCCGTTGTCAGCCTGATCCTTGACGGATCAAGTATTTCCTTGAGAGCCGGGGATTCGATTGTCCTCATCGACGCGAGCGATCACGGAGATCTAATCGTTAATGCCGGCCTCAATAGCACGGCTCTCATCCAGGGAACGCAAGGCTTGTCGCTGAACTATGAGTTCGACATAACGGTAAACGCGAAAAAACTCCTGGCTTCCGTGAAAAGTGTCAAGCTTAACGAAAGAACCAAGGTCTTGTCCGAGGGTTTTTTGGCCAGCCTGATCCTGGTCAGGCAGGCGGCCGAGGCGGTCGACGAGTTGGCCATAGGCGAGGCGGTCAGGGTGGCCCGAGAGGCGAGTTTGTCGACCGGCCATGGCCTGGGGGGTTTTGGCTCGGTAACGGGAGGTTTGGCCCGATATGATACCGGTTCCCATATTGACATGACTCACGTTTCGCTTGTGACCGGGCTTGCCTGGGGGGCCAATCTCGCGCCGGGATTCTTAACCGTAAGCGGTTTTTTTGAATACTCAGACGGGTCATTTGAAACGGAAAACCATTTCGCCGGCTCGGCTTCGGCCCGGGGCAATGGGGACAATTACCTCTTCGGGGCAGGGATGGCGGCCCGGTTGGATTTTTCTGGACTGGGACCCGGCAGGTTCCACCTCGAAGCGTCGGGTAGGACCGGCGGCGTCCACAACGAATTCGAGAGTTTGGATCTTAGGAACGCGCTTGGACGACACGCCCAATTCGATAGCTATGCGACCTACTATGGGTTCCATATGGGAGCGGGTTACGAATGGGACCTTAGCGATATGGCGTCGTTGGAACTCTACGGGAAATATTACTGGGCTCTGTTGGACAGAAATAGCTTGACGCTATCGACTGGCGAGTCAGTGTTCTTCGATTACGCGCGTTCCAGCCGATTACGTTTTGGGGGCCGGGTCGCCTTCGCGGTTTCCGACCGATTACGGCCATATTTGGGCGTTGCTTGGGAACATGAATTTAGCGGCAAAGCCGAAGCCACCATCAATGGCAACGAAATTGACGCCCCGTCATTGCGGGGCCATACGGGTATCGGCGAACTGGGCCTGTCATTCAAACCTTTGGAGACTACGCCACTTAATGTCGACCTAGGCCTGAAGGGTTATGCGGGCAAGAGAGAGGGCCTGGCTGGATCGTTGAGGGTAAAGATGGAGTTTTAAATTAGAACCTGGGGTGGAATTTGGGGCTAGGTACAATTAAGGGCAAAAATTTTATCACTCAAAAGAATTTAGTCGATTTTACTGCCAGTAAAACTAAACGATGACTGACATGACCTGAATGGGGAAAACCGGGAGGAAAAAGTAAAACTCTGGTGAAGGCTTTGGCGCGAGTTGAGGCCGAGTTTGGGCCGAGTTTGGGGATTATTGGGAGGCGCTTAGCCGGAAGATGGCCAGCGGAGGTGGTTAGACGATACCCTTGTCGGAATCGTTATAAAATATACGTAGCAGGGCCACCCGGCTGTTGGTTCCGGTTTTGTGGAGAGAGGATTTCAAATGCGCCCTGACGGTATGGACGGTTATGCCCATTTTCTCGGCCGCCTCGCTCGTGGAAAGGCCAGCGGCCAGATGCCGGATAGTTTCGATTTCCCTGTTGGTCAGGTTTAACACCGACCGCCTGGCCCTTAGTTCGCTTAATACCGTCGAGCGGCCGAGCTGGAACTTTTCGGCCAGGAGGGCATATTCGGGAAAACTAATCTCTGGGTTTTCTCCCGTAAGCGTCTTGGCCATCAGTGGCCCGATCAAATCATGGTTTTCGGCGAAAGGCAGGTATATATTATCCGGAAGGGCGCATTTAAGGGCATTGGTTAAGTTTTTGGCCGCTTCCCGGCTTCTTCCAGTTTTTTGAAAGGCATAGGCTAGGTATATTTGTGCATAAACTGAAAACAGTATATGATTTGAAAAGGCTCCGCCGGTTTGCAGGGTGCTAAATTCTTCTATCAGTTCGGGGAAATTTCTGGTCAACAATTGGGATCGTCCGTGGACGATGGGAAAGTAACCCCTAGCGAAAGTATATAGGCGGCTATCTTGGCTGAGCTTTGATCGCAGCCAGGGCGGGATGTTTTCAAAGAAGCCCAGAGTGGCGTAGAGCCAGCCCTCACAAAGATCGGCCGTATGCAACATGAAGCCGTCCCGGCTCCGGCCAATAAGGCCGCGGGCTTCGGAAAGAATCCCTTGTTTCTTGCTATTGCCCCAGATGGTTTCGGAGTCACCTTCGAAAAGAGCCAAGCGGGTTCGCAGAAACAGAGCGCAAAAAACTAGGCCAAGCTGGTTATGGCGCAAGGCCATCTCTAGTCCTTTTTGAAGGAAGAGTTCCGCTTGGGATGATTCCCCACGGTAGTACAGCGACTCGGCTTCCATTAAATACTCCGCCCCGGCCCCGTGATAAGTCGTCATCTGATAATATGGCGGCATACACTCCCGCATCAGCTTCAGTTCTTCCCGTAGCTTTCCGCTTTCCCGATGAAACATGAAAAGCACCGAAGGGCTTCCCAAAGTCCAAGGCGAATCGGTGCCGTATATCATGGTCGGTGTTTTTAATAAGGCCAAGGCCCGGTGGTGATGGACGCTCATAGCCTTTATGTCATTGAACTTTGTCAAGGCTAAAAGCACGTTGAGTTCGCCTAGCCAGTGGTCCACGTCCTCGGTTTTCCCAAGAACGGACAAACGGGACCCCAGCCATTTAAGCTGATTTTCAAAAGCCTGGAAATCCCCCGCGCTAAAGGCGGCTATGGCGTATTTGAAGGCCGCGCCAAGATGCCGCTCGAGTACGGCCTCGGGGCATTCCTTAAACATTTTTACGTAGAATGCCGCCCTTTCCGTGACCAAGTTCCTACTGAGGTCGCTTTCCAAAACCGTCAGGGCCAGTTCAAAATCGCCGGCTTTATACCAAGCCTCCATGGCCGCGGCCATCTCTCCGACTGACCTCAGTTCATCCCCGCAGGCCCGGTAAATATCCCTTCGACGCGAGTCGGACAATTCGGGGGTTTCGTTAAAGATCTGCCGTAGAATCTCTCTGAAAACCGCGTGGGGAGAATAAAGATTTCTTTCGGGGTCAAAAGCTATGAACGAGTTTTTTCCCGTCAACTCCCCCAATAAATGGGCCGCTCCATTTCCGTACAGTCGGTTGGCCTGAGCGATGGTAAAACGTTCCAGCGGGGCAAGGGTATAAAGGAGTTCCTTGGCTTCCGGGGAAAGGGGATTCCAAACCAACTCCCGCATCCTCTGGGAAATGTCTTCGGGAATTGAGGTAAAAGTCCCATTTTTTTTGTACCACAGAAGATTGAGGTATAGGGCGGAGATCCAACCTTCGTTGCTGCCGTAAAGTTCGATGGCCTCATTATGGCTGATGGATACGGAAAACTCCTCGAAGTATTCCTGGATTTCCTGGGGCGTCAGCGCCAAAACGGTCCGGTCAATATGGGAGTGGGTCTTGGGCATTGGCGAAAGGCGTAAGCCGGCACCCCAGGTGTCGCGGGTAATGGCGATAATCCGGCCGTTAAAAGACGGTTCCCCGGCCAGCCCCTCGCAAAATCCAATAAAGGAACGGGGCAAAAGGTGGCAGTCGTCAAAAACTAAGACTATTTTGCGGTTTAAGGATAACTGGCCTAAGAGCTTAACCGCGGCGCCAATTTGGGCCTGGTCATGCGGAAAGCCAATTAAGGCAAGCTGGGACGAGATTGAGGCCGATTTGGGCACTACCCTAGACAGCTCCCGGCAGAAATCAGGCCAGAAGTACTCGGGCGAAGATTCCATGGTGCCAACCCAAACAATTTTTACGTCGGTACTATTTAAAAAAGTTCGGACAGACTCGGTTTTTCCGTAGCCCATCGGGGCTTGCACCACGGTCAGGGGATTATCTAAGATCGCCCCCAAAGCCGCGCTCAAACGTTTGGAAAAGTAGCGAACGTTTTGATATTCGGTAGCGGCTATGGACTGTTTCTTAGGCATCTTTACTCATTTATCGTTAAAAGTGGTTAAACCCTGGTACTTCCCTATAAAGTGGGCTTCGGCCAAATTTTGGTGATAATATCCAATTGGCGTTACCTGGATACTGAGGACATAGGGGCGACCACAAACCCGTGGCGCTTTGGGAAAACGACGGCCCCTTAGTTTTGGCTTTCAGGGCGTTGCCGGTAATGGTATGCAGATCGGACTTGTTTCAAAGATATATTCTACAACTTGAGGTCATAATAACAATAAATTGGTCCGCTGTCAATTGTATCTGAGCTCGAAATATTCTTCCAACACTAAAGACTCGAGCTAAGGTCCAAGCACAATGCATGGTTTTGGCCAATTAATGGGTTTTACTTTTCTTTGGGAATTTACCTTAAGAGAGTCAAAACTCCCACAATCAATCGTCGGGCCTCAAGATTGTAGGAGTTATGGCAAACAACGGGGCAGGTTTCAATTGTCGGTGCGGGTGTAGGTGTCCGCAAAAACAACCCTGGTAGCGGAGTCGTTCTGGGGATTGACGATGGTAACCGTGATTGAGTTATCGTCGGGGCTTAAGGTAAAACGCAAATCCATATAATCCGCGGTTCGGCTATCGTTGCCATCCAGCGCCGCTACGCCATCGAATTCCTGGTCTTCCATGGCTGACAAGAAAAACGCAAAATTGCCAATACCTTCTGGATTTATGTCGTAATTGCCAATATTGAGGACCTTGTTGTCAGAGGCGTTATGAAATGCTCCCGACCAATTGGGGCCGCTCTCCTGGCCGGGTTCCTCTTGGGAGTTGGCGGCTATGACGATGGCTCCTTTGGTCGAAGGGGACGGCCCGTCCCCTGGCCCAGAAGCGTACAGCGCCTTTATGCCGGTGGCCCCTAGGAAAACGGATATCGTCAGCGTCAAAAGCGCTGTCAACGCTAAAGCCGTAAACCCAGACAGCCCCGGTATCTTAGTATCGTTCCTTTCCATCTTCAGTCCTTTCGCGCCTCCTCGATGATAGTGTCTATCTGTTCCGACAAAGCTTCGGTATCGACGCTTTTGGCTCTCCCTTCCGCGTCTTTCCTGGCGTCCCTTTTATCCTTTTGGTGGAGGCCCAACGTGGCCGCGCCAACAACCCCAAGGGCGGCGGCGCCGGCCAACTTGGAAGCGTCCCCAGCGTCGATGGAAGTATGGGCCGCCGCGGCCGCCGCGCCGACGGGACCAACAGAGTCGACGGAACCGGCGCCGAAAGAACCGCCAGGCCCAGAGGAATAGTCGGTAGCGGGCATGGCCCCGGTTGTGGTGTTATACGTGACGTGGGTGGACTGGTCCACGTAAGTGTTCGTGGTGGTAGTGGTAGTGGTACTGGAAGACCCGGCGGGCACGACCACGACGGGGCGTTTATAGAAATCCCTCGAGTGCGCCTTGGTTCCACTCGTCCTCTTAACTTGACGCTTTTCGGTGCCGGAGTATTTTTCTACCGCTTTAACCAAAACGTCACCGGCCATGAACAACAGTTCCGAGACTTGGCTTAACTGGTCCTGAAGCTTTCCCAGGTTCGATCTAACCTGGGCCAGCATCTCCTCGGTGCCAAGGTGGCTGCTGATCTTAGCGATTTCGTCCATATATTTGTCGAATGTCTTTGAGACATTCTTCATACCCTCACCCTGCTCTCGCAGGATCTTGTAAGAAACCTTAAACCCCGCCATGGTTCACCTCCTTTCAGCGCATCATGTTATTGGGCAGTTTGGGAATTTTCGAGGCCTCATTCTGAACGGATTTCTCCGTCCGCTCGTAGGCGTCGGCGGACTCGAACAAGGCTTTTACCATCCGGCTCAGACTATCGACTCCCTCGCCGCATTTGGCATAGAGCTGCTGGAAACTGGAGTTAAAAGCGCCGGCTGCCTCCCCGGTCCACACGTTCTTCAGCGAATCTACCTGGCTTTTGGAGTTGGCTAGGCTGGTGCGGTAAGAGGCTTGGCACTTGGAGATATCCTCAGCGAAAGCTCGAAGCTGCTTTGGGTCTACTTTAATTTCATCGGCCATGGAGTATACGCTCCTTTTTTTTGTAGGCTTTAACCCTTAGCCATCTTTGCCCCGATGGCCTCGGGGCCTCGGTGCCCCTGGGCGGCCAGATCGGCCTTGGAGTTGGTATTGACGCTAGTGGATTAGGCATCCGAACAAAGCCGGATAGCCTCGGCCAAAGTAGGCTTTACCCCTTGGCCATCTTGGCCTTGATGGCCTCGGAGGCGGCCAGATCGGCCTTGGAGTAGGTATTGACGCTAGAGGTTAAGGCTTCCGAGCAACCCCGGATGGCCTCGGCCAGAAGCTGAAAATTCCTGGAATTTTCCTGGTAGGCTTTCTGGTAGGCTTGTGACCCCTCTCCCGTCCACATCTTGGGCAACCTAGCCATAAGCTCGTCAAGCTTTTTCTTGTTATTGCCCATAGAGGCGTAGATTTTCTCTAACTCAGTGGCTACGCCCTTCATTTTTTGCAAATTGACCGTACTTAGGGCCATGGTGTTTTACCTCTTGTCAGATGTTTTTGGAGGCATTTTTAGCCGCCTCGTCGGCTTCTTTCAGCTTCTTGGCGGCGTTTCGGAGAAACTCTGCGGTATTCCGCATATAATTGGCTTTTTTGGAAAGATCCTCACAGGCGGCTTTGACATAGTTGCGGTAGGCGGTCGCTGCCCTTCCGGTCCAAGCGGCCCCGATATTGTCCGAGATCTCAGTCATCTTGCGGCAGGTGTTGTTTTGCATGTCGGTGGCCAACTGATCCAACGTCTTTGCTTGAGCCATCGTTTTGTTAAAATCAAACGAAATCGCCATAGTTAGCTCCTTTTCGTGGTCTTGGCGCGGGCCCGGCGGCTTTGGGCGCCCAAGGCGGCCCTGCCCGGCCGCCGTTTAGGTTGGGCACCCAAAGCCGCCCTTCGCCCGGACTCGGCCGAGGCTTTGGGAAGCAGTTCGCTAAACGGTGCCCCTCAGGCACCCGGTGGGCTTATCGCATGGCCCGATCAAATTTTAGCGACTTGCTCGTCTCCTGTATGTTTTTCTCCGTTTTGTCGTAAATACCGGCCATTTCGTAAAGAACGCCTTTATAATTGGCCAGGGACCGCAAAAGTTCTTCCCGGCTCCGCAAAACGGAATCTACTATGCCTTTGAGGTCGTCCGAGGTTTCCCCTTGCCAGCTTCCCCGAAGCCCTTGCATAACCTTGGCCCATTCTTGGAAACACCCGTCGATTTCCTTGGCTATCGCCGCGCAAGTGTCGGCGGTGGATATGAAAAGTTTTGTATCGATTCTGGCGTCTGTTCCGGCGGTCGCCATTGTCTTCCTCCATTTTGTCCAGGGCCCAACCAGTGTTGGGCCAAAGTCGGCAAGGCCAAAGTATTCATGGCCTAAGTCGTCAGGACTAAAGCCGTCAAAGCCAAAGTATTCTAGACCTAAGCCGTTGTGGGCGCGGCTTAGGTAAGGTCAGCGGAGGGCGCTCACGCTGGCCACAACTTCGTTTTCGGTCTTGTCAAAATCTGTGGCGCTTTCCTTTAAGACGGTGTTGAGCTCCATCAGCTGGGAGATCATTTCCTGGGCCGCTTCTATGTCTAATCTGTAAGTAGACATAAACCCGGCTTTGACTTCAGAAACCCATCCTTTGTCCAGGTTTTCTATGGCGCCCGCGAATTTCATCACTTGAGCGTTCATCCTGTCCACGATTCCCTCTAACTGGCCGGCCACGGCCAGAATTTTGTCAGAATCAACATTGCTGGTATCCGACATATCGGCCTCCTTCAAAGCAAAATAATGGCGTCGCCGCTGGTGACCCCGACATCGCCCAAGATCTCGAAATCCCGCAGGAGGCCTTCCAGTCCCCTGGAACAAAATAGAACGCTCGACGGGTCGGCGAAGATCTCCCGCCCTTCCACGGCTGAAATCTGGGCGATAAATTGTTTTTTCACCTTGCCCACGGACATAACGCTGTCGGCGGCGAACTCATAGGTCCTGGCGAGGCCCGGAACCTGCACGTCCAAATATATTTTGGCCAATTTTCCGTTTCTCCTTTTCTGACGGCTTATCGGCCAGGGCTCTGCCCGACCGATAAGGGCGCCGCTTGACAATGCCGTTTCGTTAGCCGACCAAAGGCGTGACGATCCGGACCATTTTCCCGTCCGTTCCCAGGGCGTAAGCCGTTCCCGTCGGGAGCTGGCGAACGCTATCGGCCGCCGACATTTCAAAGTTCAACAGACTCTGCTGGTCGAACATGCCTCCCAGATGGAGGCCCCGACCCCAGCCGGCCCAGACGCGGGCGGCCGCGTACCTGGCAGAGTCGGAATAATCGTCGGGGGTGGCGGAGGCAAAAAAACAGATCTTGTGTTCTCGGCCCTTTTCCAGAGCCGTCTCCACAAATCCGCCCATATCCAGGTTGGGGCTGTAGACGGCCCTAAAAAAATCACCCATACCGTCAACGATAATGACTATGCGCTTAAATTTCCCCAGGGCCTCGGCCACGTTTTGGCCGGCGTCTCGGGCGTCGTTGACCTCTTTGTTCCGTTCCATGAACTCGGGAACCAACACGCTTTCCATCAGTTCAAACAATTCGGTGTCATCATGGACCACTTTATCGAACAGGCCGGAATTCTCCAGAGGCCCGCCAGGGCTCTCGAACAGATAGAGCCGGGCGTCTCCGGCTTTGGCCTGTTTGGCGACCGACAGAAGGAAGTTGGTCTTTCCGGTTTGCCCGGCGCCACTGACGCTGTAACAAAATTCTTGGTCAAGGGGCAACGATACGAGTTTACCCTCATCCTCAGTCACTCCAAGGGCGATAAACCCTTCCGGAAGCGCGGCGACGTCGCTTCGGCGGATAAATTCCTCGTAGGTGATGTTCTGGAAACTGTCACCGAGTTTTTTGACCCCGGTCCCGGACATACCGGCGGTTAAGGTCGCGAACTGGCGGCGAAGCGTTTGGGCCAACGAAAGGCCCGGCTCCTCGCGAACGCAAAGGGCGGTCTGGAACTCCACCGGAAGCGGGGCTTTGATGAGACCGCGACCAGGCGTTCTGCCTTCGGGAACGATTTCGGTATGGTCGCCGATAACGGCCTCATACTCAAAGCGGTCCGGCATCTGGAGGGCCACGCCGGCCGTGAAGTTCTGGCGGATCCGGCTCCTGAGTTCCCCGGAATTGTTCATGGAAAGGACGAGATATATCCCGTAACTGGCCGCCTCGCGGGAAAGCTGGGAAAGGTTGTCCTCATATTGTTCGTAGCTTTCGATAAAAGCCACGTAGTTGTCTATGAAAAACAAAATGGCGGGGCAGTCGCTCTTTTGAGTGACATACTCGCGAAAAGATCCGATGCCATCCCTCGAAAAATCGCTTTTCCGCTTGGCCAAAGTTTTCCTGAGAAGGTCAAAAACCTCTTGGATTTTGTCGTCGTCTCCCTCAAAAAGGACACCGCCGACGTGAGGGAGGCTGGCG
Source organism: Deltaproteobacteria bacterium (assembly GCA_031257955.1). Classification (GTDB taxonomy): domain Bacteria; phylum Desulfobacterota; class Desulfarculia; order Adiutricales; family Adiutricaceae; genus JAIRNQ01. Next base: position 11,270 of record JAIRNQ010000059.1, read on the forward strand.
AAGACGGCCATGGTACGGCTTGAAAAGTCGGCGATGTAAACGTTAACCTCTTCCGGGCTATACCTGGAAACGGCCCCGTATATGAGGGTCTGCAGAAGGGTTGTCCTGCCGGAACCGCCGGCCCCGCAAAGGAGCAGGTGCCCATCGACGAGAAAATCCACTGACACCGGGTATTGGTTTTGCCCTTCGGGATTGTCGGCCAACCCCAAAGGCAGCGACAGGGAGAAGCCTTCCGGTTTGGGGATGTCCCCGAGTTCCTCAAGATAGATGGTCTTGGGAAGCGGCGGCATCCAAATTTGCTTTATGGGCGGGATGCTGTTTTCTTCGGCAATTTGGGCCGTGTATTTGACTACGGCGTCAAGTTGGGTCAGTTTAGCGATGTTGTCCGACTTCTTTTCCTTCTTTCGCTTCGGTACCCCACTTTTGCCTATAAGGTTTAAGAGTTCCACTTTGACGTTTTTGTCGTCGGTAAAGGGAACATTGGGTTCGTATTCGGCGCCCGACCAGCCGGACTGAAACTCCTCAAATATTTCGTCGTTGCCGACCTGAAAGTAACCGCGCCCGGTGCCCGTTATGAAGGCCGCGTCGGGGCGTTTGAGCATCTCGCTCGAGTCCTGCTTGTCCGCCACCCTAAGGCACAGCCTAAAGCGGGTGTTGGACCAGATTTCGTCGTCGACCACGCCGGAAGGTTTTTGGGTGGCGAGGATCAGGTTAACCCCCAATGAACGGCCCACCCGGGCGGCCGACACCAGCGCCCTCACGAATTCCGGCTGTTCTTTCTTTAGCTCGGCGAATTCGTCGGCGATGATCAGTAGGTGCGGCATGGGATCCGTCGCGACGCCGGAACGGTAAAGTTCGATGTAGGCGTCAATGTGCTTGACCTTGTATTCGTTAAATATCCGCTGGCGGCTTTTGATCTCCGCGTTGATAGACAATAGCGCCCGGTTGGTGGCATTCCCGCCCAGGTTGGTGATGACGCCGGAGAGATGGGGAAGCCCCAGGAAGCTCTGGGCCATCCCGCCGCCTTTGTAATCTATCAGGATAAAGGCGATCTCGTGGGGGTGGTAGTTAACCGCCAAGGAAAGGATGTAGCTCTGGAGGGTTTCGGATTTACCCGAACCGGTTGTCCCGGCGACAAGCCCGTGGGGCCCGTGATACTTTTCGTGGATGTCCAAAAACAGCGGTTGGCTTCCGGATTTGCAACCCACCATTGACTTCATGCTTTCATAGGTGCGGTTTTCCAGCCATTTGTGGAGAATTCCCAGCTCTTCCACTTTTGATGTTTTGTACATATCCATAAAGGTTAAAATCTCGGGAACCGCCGACGACACGTTAAGTTCCCTGACTCGGTAAGAGGAGAGCTTGCGACCGAAGAAATTAATGTCGTCTTGGGAGACGTAATCGAAGGTCACGAATTCCCTTTGAGGAAAAGAACCTATGGTGCTATAAAAGCCGCTGTATTCTGGGTCGTCCCGAATAACTGCCGTACAGCCGGAGGGCAACCGGTCAGTGGAGCCTACCAGGAAAACGACCGTGAGGCCAATTCCCTGGGGAGGGTTCATGAGGTATTTGGCGATGGGCTCGTTTTCCACCAGCGACCAGTCGCCGATCTCGACCACGTAATGGGGAAGGACCTTGGCGTTATCGTTTTTATTTTCGGCGCCGCTTTGGCGTTCCAGGCGGTCCCGGATCACGCCACTCAAAAAATACATTACGTCACCGACGGTATTTTTGTCGTTGGCGAGCAAACGAACGCTACCGTCGGGCGACCAAGTATGGGGAATGAAGCGGAAATAATCCCAATTGTCGCTCTCCCTGATTGGGTAGACGCAGCATAGGCGAACATCGGTATACGGGTGGAGTCCGGTGATTTGGACGGCCAGGAGTCTGCTGATTAGCAGCGCCCTTTCTCGGTTTTCGCTGACGATCCCCACCATCGAATTATGGTACAGGGACAGATCCACCGGCACTTTCCTAAGAACGGCCATAGCCTCCTTGATGGCGTCAACTTTATCGTTTAAGGGATCGTAGACCGCCTGGAGCTGTTCTTTGGGAACGACGATAGTGTTTGGGGAAGGTATGTCGCCGATGCCCGTGCGGAAGCTTAAAAAATCCTCATGGGTGGCGCTCTTCTCCCAAAGCCTGGGAGAACCGTCCCTGGCAAAGGCGATCACCTCTTCGGAGGACGGAAGCATTCTGGCCAGAATCCCCCGATTATGCTCCGTGCGTTCTTTGATGCGGGTGGCGATTTTGGCCAGATACTCGGTGTAAGAATTGACCCGCCCGCTCTCGGTCTCGGCCTCTTCTTTCTTCTGGTAGCGGATGTTGATGATGGCCCACATCGCCCCCATTACCGCGGAGCCCACGGACATGATGAGCCCGCTAACCATGGAACCCTGCCCGCCCATCATCATGGCCCCGGCCACCATGGGAATCATCATCGTGAAAGCCGGTCCGACGGTAAACAGTATGGGTTGTCGTTTCTGCTGGCTTTTGCTAGGCGCTTTCTCGATGCTGAAAGACTCTGAGTCCAGTTTTTCCAAGTTGCGCGGGGCCCGAAGGAAAAACGTTTCTTCCCCGATGGCCTCGGCCTGTTCGTCCGTCTCGGAGGCGGCGTCTATGGCGATGGGCTTAATCTTGAGGTCATCGGCCATCCGGCTCCCCTTAGGGTTGTTGATGGCCAAGATATTTCCCAGATAGACGATTTTTAGGCCTATTATGTAAACCACGTCTCCGTATTTTAGTTCTCTATCCCCCGTCAAGAGCCTTCCGTTAACGAAGGTACCATTGACGCTGCCCAGATCCCTGACAAAAGCCCTACCGCCATCCTCGATGATTTCGGCGTGCTTGGGCGAACAAAACTGGTTGCCATAGGTGATGACGTTGCCTTCGGCGCTGCCTATTTTTACCCAGGGGCATAATTTAAAGTCCAGCAAAAACTTGTCAAACTGGGTGTTCCCGGCGTCAGCCTCGTCCACGGTGACCGAAAAAACCGTGTCGGTTCCGGCTAGCGGACAATTTAAGAGAAGTCCGGGTTTTAAATCCACCTTGGCTTGCGGACGCTCGTTTAAGGTAAGGCCGAACTGTTTCGAGCCGCTTAAACTCCAGACGTTGTTCCACACTTCCAAAGGCAAGGTAATGTCCTCCCGCCAACCGCTGACATGCGGCCTAATGTCAATGGGCGAGGTTTTATTGTTTACGGCGGGAAGATAGATCTCCTGAAAGCCGTTTTCAAAAACTAGCGTCAACAGCAAACTCATTTAGCCACTCCTTATCCCTTGCTCGCGAACGGTTAAACGTCGGTTAGGGAAGCTCTTATCCGTTCAAACAAACTCAGGTACCCATCGGACAATTCGACGGGGCACTCAAGTATCATGGTATAGATTGAATTCGAGTTATCGGTCTCATTATGCCAGGCACCAAAAAACGCGTAAACGTAACGGGTAACGCCGCTCGAATTGAAAGTCGCCTTGAAGTGGGCCATGATCGGGTTTCTGTTATCAAGTTTGTTTTCGGAGACGTTGTACCCACCAGGGGTGGCCTTACTTAAGGCGGCCAGGACTTGGTCTTTAAGCGATGTAGTTTCCTTTACCGTCGGGCGCCCGTTTTTCGGTTTGGTCAGAAGAACAATAAAGGTAATCAACGCGTCTTCGTCCCTGGACATGAAGGTCAGATTAGCGTCGCCTTCCACGGGGTATAATTGGCTATCGGGATAGGGGACCCCCATCCCCATGACGGGAATCGAAGCGACTTTGTCAAAGGCCGCCGACGGATCTAAGACGAAGGGCGCCGGCGCGGGCTTGGCTTCGGGTTCCGGCTCGGGTGGGGTTTCGGCCTTAAATTCCGGCTTGGTCCGGGAGTACACGATATTACTGGAATCGGCTATCCGATCCGCGTCCAGCAC
>JAIRNQ010000062.1 GCA_031257955.1 Deltaproteobacteria bacterium
TCCTTTTCCTCGGGGGCCTTGTCGATCTGGTCAAAGGGGACGTAATCGCCTCCGCCGGCCTTGGAAAGGACCAGCGTTATGGCCGCCGTCAGGGTGGTTTTCCCGTGATCGATGTGTCCGATCGTGCCGACGTTGACATGGGGTTTGGAACGGTCAAACTTTTTTTTGGCCATTGGAATCGCCTCCTTACTTTTGCGCTATTGGTGGCCCAAGCCAAATCGAATAAAGGCCAAATATTCCTAAGGGGCCACATCGGGTCCCCTTGGATTACCACTGTTTCGCCAAACGCCGAGCGTTTGGGGATAAAAGTAAAACTGGAGCCCACAATCGGATTTGAACCGATGACCTCGTCCTTACCAAGGACGCGCTCTACCTACTGAGCTATGTGGGCCTTAAGCGAAAAGCCTAGACGGCCAGCCGCCTTTCTACCGACCTTTCGCCGCCCGAAACCGCCCGGTCGGAACCCGGAAGGGCCCCAAACCTTAGACGATTGAGCAACTTGGTATGTTATACCAATTGTGCGCGACAATCAAGCCATTTTTCAATTAAAAAAAAAGGCAAAGAATCCAAACGATAATGGATTCCCAACCCCGGACCCGAAATTCATCCGGTCCTGGGTCTATTGGCACAAGCTATATACATCTTAATCTACCCCCATGTCAAGCGCCGTCCCGTCCGGAAGGCCGGGCCGCCGAGCCTCCGGACGAGGCCCCTACGTCAAAAAATGAACTTTCTTGGCGCGAAATCAATCCATGGACATTTTATCGTTGGGCGTAAAGCTCCAAGTTACATAAAAAACCTTTTTTGGGGTGTACTACCCCGATAAGATTTGCTATATTCTTTTCCGAGACGATCCTCAAATTACCCGTCCCGGCGTAAGGGTAAATTTGGCTGGAAGACGAATTCACGACGCGATAAGAGCGAACCAGCCAAACGTAACAAACCGCATTGTTTCATTAAACGGATACTGATTATTATGGAGGTCATCATGCAAGTTAAGCGTAATCAGATTTTTTGTCTATGTTTACTCATCGCCTCAATGGCCGCAAATTCCCTTTGGGCCCAAACGCCCAAGGAAATCCCCACGGCCGAACCGTTTACCGGGCGGGTGGTTCTGGATGGACTGGAATCCCCTTGGGGCATGATCTGGGGCCCCGAAGGGAAACTTTGGATAACCGAGCGCCAAGGAAAGTCTGTCGTCTCGGTCGATCCGGCCACCGCCGAAAAAACGGTGTTGCTCCAGATCGACGAGGTTTTCACCGGCCCGCAACACGAGGGTATCCTCGGCTTGGCCCTGGCCCCAAATTTTGCTTCTTCGGGGCTTCTTTATCTTACTTATACCTACAAAGATGGAGATAAAGAACTTCAAAAAATTGTAACCTATAAATATGATCCCAATAACAAAAAATTAACCGACCCCAAAGAAATCTTCGCCGGGCTTCCGGCCTGGAGCGACCACAACGGCGGCCGGCTGATCTTCGGTCCCGACGGCAAGCTTTACCTCAGCAAGGGCGAGCTGGGCAGCAACCAGGGTGCCAACCGCTGCAAACCCAACGAGGCCCAAAGGCTACCGACGGCCGACGAAGTGGCCAAGAAAGACTGGTCGGGCTACCTGGGCAAAGTCCTGCGCCTCAACCCCGACGGATCGATACCCGACGACAACCCGACCATAGCCGGGGTAAAGAGCCACGTCTTCACCGTCGGACACCGCAATCCCCAGGGCCTTAAGTTTGTGGGCGATAAGCTTTTCTCCGTAGAGCAAGGCCCCTCCACGGACGACGAGCTTAACCTACTGGTCTCCGGAGGCAATTACGGTTGGCCTTTGATTGCCGGCTACCCCGACGATCAGGCTTACGCTTACATCAATTGGTCGGCGGTGGACGGCTGCGAGAAAATCGACGGCTCGGTTTACCTGCCCCCGGACCAACCCTCCGAGAAGGAAACCAAGTGGAACCGCCAAGATTACCAAGAACCCATAAGGACCTTCTATACGGTCCCCAGCTTCTATAACTTCCAGGACGCCAAGTTCGGGCAACTGGCCTACCTGGGCTGGGCCACCATCGCCCCGGCCAGCCTGGATTATTACCCGGCCGACGGCCCCATAAAGGCCTGGCAAAACTCCATTCTCATCTCCAGCCTCAAGAACGGCGCCATCTATAGGGTGCCTCTCTCGGCCGACCAAAAGCAGGCCCAAGGGGATATCGTTAAATACTTCCACACCCGCAACCGTTACCGCCAAGTACTGGTAAGCCAGGACGGGAAAACCATCTACGTCATCACCGACAAGGCCGGCAACATGCTTGACGAAAACGGCCTACCCTCTCAGGAACCGGCCAACCCCGGCGCCCTCTTGGCCTTCGAGTACCAAGGCCAATAACCCCTTTGGACTAGCCCCTAGGGGTTAGCCCAAAAGCCTTTCCCCAGGTCCGGTTGCCGCTAACGCCGAGCGGCAACCGGCTTTTTTTTGCCCGGCGGCCGGTCAAAAAAGGCCCCGCCAAAATCCTCCCCTCCTTAGCTTCCCTCCCTGGCTTCCTTCCCCAGCCCCCACAAAAGGGATCGGCCAAAGCGGCCTAAATCAGGACCTTTCCAACAATTTCGTTTTATTTTACCCCGGCCTGACATTGTCTTTACACCCAGCCCATATAATCCGGCCTAAAGCTGGACCAACCACATTGGCGAAATTACACCCCCTCTCAGGGACAATTAGGAGTTTAACCTTGCTTGACATCCAAAACCTTAGCAAAACCTACGGAAGCGCCAAAGCTCTCAGCGGCGTAAGCCTCAAGGTTAACCGGGGCGAGATGGTGGCCCTGATTGGGGCCTCGGGTTCCGGAAAATCCACCCTTCTAAAGCACGTCTCGGGCCTGGTGTCCGCGGACAAAGGCTCGGGCCCCATATCGGTTAACGGGCGCCGAATCCAGTCGGGCGGCCAAATCTCCAAGAACATTCGACGAACCCGCACCGACATCGGGGTCGTCTTCCAGCAGTTCAACCTAGTCGGTCGCTTGACCGTGGCCACCAACGTTTTGCTGGGCGCCCTGGGTCGGACCTCCTTTCTCCGATCGGTGGCCATGGCCTTTAGCCCCGCCGACCGGGCCCTAGCCTCCGAAGCCCTCCTCAAAGTCGGAATCCTGGACAAATATCACCAAAGGGCCTCAACCCTCTCCGGCGGCCAGCAGCAAAGAGCGGCCATCGCCAGGGCCCTGGTCCAGAGGGCCTCAATTATCCTGGCCGACGAGCCCATCGCCTCGCTGGACCCGGAAAGCTCCATCCTGGTCATGGAACTCTTGCGGAAGCTTAACCGCGAAGAGGGACTAACCGTTTTGGTGAGCCTTCACCAGGTCGACTACGCCATAAAATACTGCCCCCGGGCCGTGGCCCTGGGTT
>JAIRNQ010000102.1 GCA_031257955.1 Deltaproteobacteria bacterium
CCGAGTTCGCTTTCGTAAAAGTCCGCCCCACCCGCCTGGAGCTTCTGGCCCAGAGTGGACACTCCCGGGCCAAAGCCGCCCTCTTCGGGTTAAACAACCTGGAAGACTATCTGTCGGTCTGCCAGCTGGGCATAACCCTGGCCAGCCTGGGCTTGGGCTGGCTGGGCGAACCGGCGGTGGCCTCGCTCCTGCGGCCGGCCTTGGGTTTTTTTGGCCTGGAAAACCCCACCGTGGTCCACTCGCTATCGGTCGTGACCGGTTTTGTCATAATCACTTTCATACACGTGACTTTCGGGGAACTGGCCCCGAAAAACCTCTCCATCAGGGGGGCGGAATGGACGGCCCTGTGGCTGGCCCTACCGATGCGGCTGTTTCACGTCCTCTTTCTCCCCTTCGTAAAGATATTAAACTTTTCGGCGGCGGTAATCCTCTGGTGCCTGGGGGCCTCCAACCTCCACGAGTCCACGGCCCATTCGACCGAAGAATTGAAGCTCTTGATCTCCGAATCCAAGACCTTTGGTCAGTTGGACGCCATTGAGGAAACGCTCCTAAACAATATCTTTAACATGGATCGGCGGACGGCCAGGGACATCATGGTTCATCGAACCAAAGTGGTGGCCCTTTCCGTGGAGGCCACCGCCTCGGAGGCCATCGAGCTTATCCGCGAACACGGCCACACCCGCATCCCCGTCTACGAAAACAGCAAAGACAACCTCATAGGCTTTCTCCACGCCAAAGACTTGCTGCTCCACCAGGGACAGACCAGTTTAAGGGGCCTTATCAGAAAGGCCCTGTATATATACGATCACACCACCGTCAACGCCATATTGGAGTTAATGAGAAAAGAAAGGACCAGGCTGGGTTTGGTTTGGGACGAATACGGAAGCTTGCAGGGCTTGGTTACCATGGAAGACATTTTGGAGGCCATCGTCGGGGAGATCCAGGACGAGTTCGACCACGAGGAGCCGCCTTTCACCGAGGCCGGCGACGGCTCGGTGCTGGTTCTGACCACCGTGTCCTTGGAGGAATTGGGACGCCAGATGGAGCTGGATCTGGGCCCGGACTCCGAGGAACGCTACAGAACCTTGGCGGCCATCTTGGGCGACAAGTTTGGCAAGGAACCGGCCAAGGGCGATTCTTATGAGGCCCACGGGGCCCGCTTTGAGGTCGACCGGCTTTCCGGCTTGGCCGTGACCAGGGTCAGGGTCACCAAGCTGCCCAAGCCCTCGGCCGAGGCCGGTTCCTAACAAAATTAAGGCGGCCAGAGCCGCCTTAATTTTGGGGAAACTATGCCTGGGGCCCGGCGAAAGGGGCCCAAGATATGGGGGGAACCGGAACCTTTGGAGGCCTTTGGGGAACCCGGCAACGGGCCTTTGGGGAACCCGGTAACGGGCCTTTGGGGCCCAGGTTACGGGGCCGAGGCTTCGCTTATGGTAAAGGGGGAGCTATACTCGCTGGGCCTTTGGTTGAGATTCTCTTCGATCTTGCCGCTGGCCACCAAGTCCCGATACTCGGCGATGTAATTGTAGGCCCTCTGGTGATAGCCGGAATCCGGGTAATAGGTAATTATGCCCATGAACCGGTTAATGGCCGCCCGATAGTCCTTGCGTTTATAGTAGAATTCCCCCACATAAAACTCGTGGCCGGCCAAATTATTTTGGGCCTCGGTAATCCTGGCCTTGGCCATGGCCGCGTATTTGCTGTTGGGGTAAGTTTCTACCAAGTTGGCCAGGTACTGGATGGCGACGACCGAGGGGGTCTGATCCCTGTCCACGCCCTTCATCTGCATGTAGTAGCACATGCCTTGCTGATATAGGGCGTAGGCGACCGCGTCGCTGTCCGGATGCCTTTCGGTAAAGGTCTTATAGGCGGCGAAGGCCTCGATGTATTTGCCGTCGTTGTAAAAGGCGTCGCCCAGTCTCAGATCGGCCAGGATAGCCAAGTTACTGTAAGGATACTGATCCCGAAGCTGTTGGTAGAGCTGGGCGGCGTCCTTAAAGTCGCTGGCGTCCATGCGTTCCTGGGCCCGGGTGGCCAGATCCACGGACATGTCCCCCAGGGGGGCACCCTCGTTCGAGCCAAGGCCGAAAAGGTTTTTCAGGTACTTCATAGGGCTCGACGAGCAGCCGGGAGTCAAGCACAAGAGGCTTGCCAGAACCAAGGCCGAGAAAAGCTTTGTAAGCCAAGGTTTTCCGAGACAAAGGGCGATTTGTCGAATCACAGCAACTTCTCCAGTTCCGCGGAAAGGGTTTGTTTGCCTTTATGGCCAACGACCCGACCGATCTCTTGGCCGTTTTTGAACATTATAAGACAGGGGATGGTGCGAACGTTATACTTACTGGGGGCTTCCTGGTTATCGTCAACGTTGATCTTGGCGAAAGCCAGCACTGAACTCATCTCTTCGGACAATTCTCCTAAGATTGGGGCCAAGGCGCGACATGGACCGCACCAAGGGGCCCAGAAATCGACCAGCAGCGGCAAATTACTGTCGCTGAGAGCCTGATCGAAAACATCGTCGGTGAGCTCCTTAATAGTTTCGGACATTTATAACTCCTCTTAAGTGAATAATCATAGTCAATTTCTTGCCATCTTACCGCTGGACGTGATAAAGTGACTAAGAATGTGAGGCGCGCCGTAATAAAGCGCTTAGTTTGTTGATAATCGACGTAACTTTGAACTCTATCGTAAGGTTTCCGGTTAACGCCATAATAACATAATCCGCCACGGGCTGAAGGTCAAGCTAAATCTAATCCTCTAACTAAACTTTTATGGCTTAAACCCCGTTTGGGCCCAACCCGCAAGAAAAAACCACCATTGGAGAGACAATGCAGTATGCCATTTTCGCCGCCTGCCTGCTGGTGATGCTAATCGCCATGGCCGGGACCATTTTACCGATAGTTCCGGGCTTGCCCCTAATTTTTCTGGCTTACCTGGGATTCGGCCTTTACGACGACTGGGCCCATTACGGCCTTTGGACCATGATCACGGTCGGCGGCTTGGTTGCCCTAAGCGTGGCCTTGGACCAGCTGGCCTCGGTGATCGGGGCCAAAAAATTTGGGGCGGGCAAAGCCGGCATGATTGGCTCGTTGGTCTTTGCCATAATCGGACTGGTATTTTTTAGCCTGCCGGGCCTGATAATCGGGGCCTTCGGCGGGGCCGTAGTCTTTGAGATGGTCTTTAACCACCAAGAGCTAAACTTGGCGCTAAAAGCGGGCGGCGGGGCACTTTTGG
>JAIRNQ010000121.1 GCA_031257955.1 Deltaproteobacteria bacterium
GTTAAAAAATAGGACATTTTAACTTTGCTTAAAAATTTGAGGCGACATTTTAACTTTGCCTAACATACGACATTTTAAATGTGGTGCAACATTGTATTTGTAACTGACGAACTCGCCCATTATGCAACTATTCTTTTCGAACTGTTTCATTCTGAAGTTCCTGTACCACCCACAGGTAAACGAGGCCGGCCTAGTAAACCAAAATTACAAGTGGATCCTGAATTACAGTATGCAACTGTAAAAAAGACGAGAAAAGAAGGTAAAATAGTAAAAGTTGAACGTAAAATTGTATTTGGAACTATGCAAAAAATAGAAGAATATTTTCTTAAGAGCCCTAGCTCTAAGATAAATACATCATATATTGAACGTACTAATCTAAGTATGCGTCTTTGGGACCCTTATTTAAACCGTAAAATAGTTAAATTCGCCCGCAATATTAAATTTTTTGAAGCAAAATTAGCTTTAAATATGTTTAAATACAATTTTGTCAGACAATATTCTACCTTGACCAAACAAGCGGATTCTGTCCCAACAACCCCAGCTATGGCTGCCAAAATTGCAGATCGCCCCTACATCTTCGACGAGCTGCTCAGATTTTCGCATTGTTAATACAAGGTGCACATCACCATTTTTTTTAATTTACCCATATTCTTGACGCGTTCACGGAAACCCCACATTGGTGTCCAGAGGTTAGATAACTCTTTGAAAATTAGTGTCTGAGGAAGCCATCAGCGAACTCGGAAGGGGTTTGCGCGATGCCGTCAAACTTGGTACCCTCGATCAGGGTTTTCTGCGATGGCGTCTTTTAAAGAGCGGGGCTTCGTGAGGGCGTCTTTTTTGCCTTCTGAGATCTTGGTATATCGTTGCCATACGCCTGGCTGTACGCGAAGAACCAAAGCCAGACCGGTCAAGAGTTTGCTGGGCGGCTTTGAGAGAAGGTCGCTCCCGTTATGGGGCAATTCGGCCTTAAGGCCGTTTCCAGAGCGGTTGACTGGAAAGCGGGAAATGAGAAAGAAAGACAATGGCTATCGAGGTCCTAAAATATAGTGGTTTATGATAGTGATGTTGGCCCACTTAATGACCGGGGGACGGTTGTCTCGGCGATAGAGGTTAATATACTGGTAACTTACCATATTGTTATATGGTTATAACTTGTCTTAAATTGGTATAGGTAATTATTTAGTCTGGAAGTAAACTAGCTTTAGCTTATAAATTATTTTTTTATGGATTGTAATCTCGCCTACGCTCGCATTCCACTTCACTTGGCTAGACTGAAGATTGATCCTCCAATCCAGTTGTAGTCATAAGCTTGATTCCATCTAATTTCCACAAAAAAACAACAATTTTTCTCTTCACTATCCCGTTCAAATATATATAATGGCGATTAGGCCTGACTGACCAGCCGTTGCCCCCGGGTGACGGGGTAGGCCTTTTCCGGGTCGGCGTTTCCCGCCAGGGCCCACTTTGAGGTAGTTCGTTTGAGGAATTTAAAAGACGGGAACAATATACCGGAGATTGACCGCGAGCTGGCCAGGGAGCTGGAGGGGACGGGCGACGGTCTCGATCTGAGCGATCTGTCCGACGGAACGGAGATAGAACCTTCGCTGGGACCCCAGGCCGCTTTGGGCCCGCTGGAGTTCGTGCCCATCCCCCACCGACCGGCCGGGGAAGCCGCCGGCCCGGAACCGTGCTTGGGCGAGCCGGATTTGGGCGCGCCGGATTTGGACCAGGCGGGCTATAGAGAGCCGGGCTTGGGCCAGCCGGATTTGGGCGAACCGGATCTTGACGGTTCGGGGCTTTCGGACGAAGGCGGCTGGGAAGATGGCGACGGGCCCGGCCTCGGCCATGAGACCGAGGGCGAGCCCGAGGGCGGCGCGGAAGGCGGCGGCGGGGGTGAGGGCGAAGGCGAGGGCGAGGAACCTCGGTTACCCGGGGCGCCCCGGCGGCGGAGTCGGGGGCTGATGTTTAGGCTGTTCGCGTGGGCCTTTTGGACTGGCACCGGGATTACGCTTTTCGGCCTGCTGGTCGTCTTTCTTTGCTACGCCTACTTTTCCCAAGGGCTCCCGAGCGTGGACGGGCTACGCAATTACCAGCCAAAAACCGTCACCTTTTTCTATGGGATCGACGGTCAGGTTATCGGCGAGTACAGCCACGAAAGGCGCATCGTCAAGCCTCTTTCGGCCATGCCCGAGTCGTTGAAGCAAGCCTATTTGGCCACCGAAGACGCCAATTTTTACCAGCACGGGGGCATTAACCCGGTGGCCATCGTCAGGGCGGCCTACAACACCGTTTTTCAGGACCATCTCCAGGGCGGTTCGACCATCACCCAGCAGTTGGTGCGTTCGTTTCTGCTCTCCAACGAGCGCAAAATTGAGCGCAAAATCAAGGAGATGATTTTGGCCTTCCGGTTAGAGGCCGTGCTAAACAAGGACCAAATATTTGAGCTTTACCTCAACCAAATTTACTTGGGCCAAGGGGCTTACGGAGTCGAGGCGGCGGCGCTGACTTATTTCGATAAGCACGTCGAGCAACTGACGGTGGCCGAATCGGCCATGCTGGCCGGGATCACCCAGTCGCCCCACGGCAAAAATCCGGTAACCCGGCCCGACGAAGCCAGGCGCCGCCAACTATACGCTTTGAGCCGCATGCGGGCCGTGGGTTTCCTGACGGCCGAGCAGGAGCGGGAAGCCGCCGACGAGATACTGATCGTGGTCGGGGAGAGGCCCAATCCCAATACCACCGTGGCCCCCTACTTCACCGAGCACGTCAGGCGGATTCTGGCCGAAAAATTCGGCGAGGAGAGCCTCTACAACGACGGTTGGAAGGTCTACACCACCCTTAGCCCCAAGGACCAGGAGGCGGCCGACGCGGCCGTGGCCAGGGGCTTGTGGGAGTACGCCCGCCGGAGAGGCTTTAGGGGCCCGGTCCTTAAACTGGGCGACCAAAGCGAGATCGCGGCCTTTAGGGCCCAGGTGGACAAGAAACTGGGCAAATCCGCCCTGGTCCACAACAAACTCTATCAAGCGGTTATTTTGGAACTTACCGAAAACCAGGGCCTTAAGGTGGCCGTGGGCAATTTCGTCGGCGACATAAGCAAAAAAAACCTGGAATGGATTTTGCCCAAAGGGGCCCTGGCCAAACAGTTGGCCCCCGGTGACGTGGTCTGGGTCAGGCTGGCCCCGCCGGAAGAACGCTCCGACGATCCGGTGGACAAGCAAGCGGCTTTGGCCAGCATTGCCAGCGGCGGCGGGGGGGCCTCGCTGGCTTTCATCCTTGAGCAACGCACCGACGTCCAGGCCGCCCTGTTGTCGATGGATCTTTCCGACGGGGGGGTCAGGGCCATGGTCGGGGGCCGGGATTTCGGCGAAAGCCAATTCAACCGGGCCACCCAAAGCCAGCGCCAACCGGGCTCTTCCTTCAAACCCATAGTTTACACGGCGGCCATGGACAACGGCTTTACCCCTGGCTCGGTTATGATCGACGGCCCGGTGGTCATTGACGACGCCGGCTCGCAAAAACGCTGGAAGCCCCTTAACTCCGACCAAAAGTTTCTGGGGCCCATGACCCTTTACAACGCCCTGGTGGCTTCCCGGAACCTGGTTTCGGTTAAAGTTTTGGAACGCATGGGCTTTGAGGCCTTGGACAAAACGGCCTGGGATCTGGGCATAAAAACCACCCTGCCCCACAGCCCGCCGGTGGCCCTAGGGGCCCACGGGGTGACCATGCCCGAGATGATCACCGCCTACTCGGCCTTCCCCAACCTGGGCCTGAGGGTCGAGCCCCGTTACATCACCCGCATAGAAGACAGAAACGGTAACGTCGTCGAGACCTTCGACCCGTTGTTTTATCGGGCCATCAGCCCGGCCACGGCCTGCGTCCTCACCTCCATGCTCAGAGGCGTGGTGGCCCAGGGCACCGGGACCTCGGTAAAACCCTTAAACCGTCCGGTGGGCGGCAAAACCGGCACCACCAACGACGCCTCGGACGCTTGGTTTGTGGGCTTTACCCCGGAATACGTGACCGCCGTCTGGATGGGCACCGACGAGCTCAAACCCAGGGCCGTTGGCGAAGTGGGCGGGCGAGCCTCTGGCCCCATCTTCCTCTACTATATGCGGGACATCCTAAAAGACGTACCAATTAAGGACTTTACCGTGCCCGATGACGCAATCATGACTCCTGGCGGGGCTTTCGGGATCTGCTACAAGAAAGACTCAGTAGGAACCGGCATATCGGAGACGGTCCTGAACAGTACTCCCGAGGAGGATTTCCTTAAACAAGATTTGGAAGACGAATTCGGCGGCTTCGGGAGCGAGGAGGACTACACCAACCTTCTGCCCGCGGCCACCTCCCTCTAAACAGCGAGCCTCCAAAAGCCAAGCCCGCCGCGACTTCCGGGAGGCCGATGGACAATCGATAAAAAAGCGCCCCAGACGCGATCTGGGGCGCTTTTTTGTGTGCCCGGCATGGGCGTTAACTAGAGCGGTGAAACGTCCGCTCCAGACTTTGCAGTGGGAACTGTAGCTAATGGCAAGAGGTCCATCGTGAGGTGGGGCCTGAAAGAAGCCGGAGGCAAAGGATCGGCCCGACGAACAGAAATCTCATATAAGGCCCGTTGAAGCGGACGAGCTTGCAAAACAAAGCAAAGTCCAACACTGCACGAACTTCAATAGGGTAAATGAGGCGGGTATATGATCCGAAAGTTAACGCTCTTACCCGGGGAGATCTCACGGGGCTACCGCAAGGGGCAAGCCACTCAGTAATGGGGGGTTTGAACCGTGAGAAGTCAGCAGAGGTCATAGTATCGTTCCGAAACTGGGAGAGAAGGACCGAACAATGGAGTCCACGA
This sequence comes from Deltaproteobacteria bacterium, assembly GCA_031257955.1. GTDB lineage: Bacteria > Desulfobacterota > Desulfarculia > Adiutricales > Adiutricaceae > JAIRNQ01. Next base: position 4,847 of record JAIRNQ010000121.1, read on the forward strand.
CTCAACAAGGAGACAACATGCGAAGAGAGCAGAAAACCGCCACGGCGGGCTGCCCCGGGGAGGATAGGCTGGAAGTCGAAGATAACCGGGGAGTGCGGAGTGTGAGGTCGGACGAAGGGGGAACCGTGGATCAATGCCAAACTGACCTGATGGAGCAGATCCTGGATGGGGAAAACCTAGACAGGGCATACCGGAAGGTAAAGGAGAATAAAGGTGCACCAGGTATAGATAAGATGACAGTCGAAGAGTTGTTGCCTTACCTGAAGAGGCATAAAGATGAGATTGTCGGGAAGATACTCAATGGAAGCTACAGACCCAAACCGGTACGTAGAGTCGAAATACCTAAACCCGATGGGGGAGTGAGATTATTGGGAGTGCCAACAGTGCTGGACAGGTTCGTCCAGCAGGCGACGGCCCAGGTCTTAAGCCCCATTTTCGAGGAAACCTTTTCAGAGTACAGTTATGGGTTTCGCCCCGAAAGGAGCGCCCATGACGCATTGTTACAGGTTAAAAGGTATTTTGATGAAGGCTACGAGTATGTAGTTGATATCGATTTGGCAAAATACTTCGATACAGTAAACCATGATAAGCTTATTAATATGCTGAGGGAGGTAGTGAAGGACGAAAGAGTCATAAGATTAATACGCCGATTTCTAATCAGTGGCGTTATGATAGGAGGCTTAGTCCATGCTACAGAAGAAGGTGTTCCACAGGGAGGACCTCTTTCACCACTACTGAGCAACATATACCTGACAAAATTCGATCGAATACTAGAGGATAGGGGCCTCAGATTCGCAAGGTATGCCGACGACTGCAACATCTACGTGAAATCCCAGAGGGCCGCAGAAAGGGTGATGGTGTCCGCAACCAACTTCCTGGAAAAGACCCTCAAACTCAAGGTTAACCAGGACAAGAGTCAGGTTGGCTCCCCAAAGAGGTTGAAATTCCTTGGCTTCACTCTGTGGAAGATCAAGGACAAATCGGGAATAGGGGTTCACAAAAAGAGCAAGAAACGATTCCAAGATAAGGTTCGCAAGATCACGAAAAGGAATCGTGGACGGAGTATCGATGCCATTCTAGGAGAGCTGAAACGATACACGGTAGGTTGGCTAGCGTATTATCGCTTGGCAAATATGAAATCGTGGCTTAATAGTATGGACTCATGTCCAAAAATGATGGTCAGAAACGTAATTTTAACAGTTTTTATAGTAATTTAGAGTAAAAAAAAAATTTTTTCAAAAAAATCATTTGTGTTTTGTGAAAAAATGCGGGTCAGAATTCGGAGTGTGTGTTATTTTTGGGGGTTGTGAAAATTTTGTTGTGTTTTGGAGCATTTTCTCACTTTGCCGAAGGTTTCGACAAGCTATACTACTGATATAATGAACGAAGGGAAAATTTCTAAATTTAGCATACATAACAAAAACACA
>JAIRNQ010000142.1 GCA_031257955.1 Deltaproteobacteria bacterium
CATGCGTTTTATGAACCGTTCCATGTCCTGGCGGTCGATGAGCTCGGAGATGTGGGTGAAGGGCACGGTCATCTCGCACTCTATGTTCCCAACGCAGGCCAGCACGTTATAGTTCTCCAAAATATAGCGGTATTTTGCGGAGCGGGCGACGATATCGTTAAAATTTAGGGCCATTATCTGGATGTCCGAGAGGCCGTTGGCGCTAAGCTCTTGCTCCAGCATGGTTTTGAAGGCCTCGCTGGTGCCAACCCCCGAGGCGCACATGGTTAAGATAACCTCTTGCTTAGCGCTGGCCAGCGACGGCTCTTGGCTCCGCTGGATCCAGGCGTCGCAGATGGCGTTGATGTCGTCGAGTTTGCCCATCATGACCCGGGTCAGTTCCAGGACCATCAGGGTGGTGACGTTGGGGATGGTGCGGGTTGGTAGGCCCGTGTCCCGGGTCAGCATTTCGCCAAAACGGGTAAGCGATCCCATGTCCACGGCCAGTATGATGCCCTTTTCGTTGCCGACCCTTTGGGCCTCTTCCAAGAGGATTCGGTAGGTCACCTGCACGTTTTGCCAAAGGGGTACGTCGATGGCCCTTACGTAATCGCAATCCATGAGCTGGTTGCTGACGCTGGCAATGCTGGAGGCCGTGCTTTGGCCGTGGGCTATAACGAAGAGGGCCGGCCGATCGTGGTAGCGCTGCGGGTTAAGGTTGGCCAGGAGGATGGCTATAAGATACTTTTCGTCCTTAGGGACGGTCAGGCCGAAGTGCCCCTCTATGCGTTTGACTATGCGGGAGGCCGCTTTCATTTCCTGGCCGTATTCTTTCTCGACTTGCGAGATCTCGGTTTTGCTCACGGCCTTACTGGTCTTTAGCCTTTCCAATAAATGCTGAACGTGGAAGGCCATTATTAGTATGTCTCTCTGGGAGATGTCCAGGCTAAGGTTTTCGAAGACCTCTCCCATGACCTCAATGGTAAAGTCAACAACTTTGGGGTCCACGACTTTGTATATGGCCTCTTTGTTAATTTTGCCAGAGCCACTGTCGTGAACTATATCGCCGCAGTATTTACGGATTTGCGAGGCCAGGGCCTCGCTGATTTCCTCGTGGGAGAGCCCCTTGTCCATCAATATGCTGGTGTTTTTAAGTAAATTCTTATAGCCGTGTTCCCAAGCCAAGCTGTTGCGCAATAGGTATTGGACGTCTCGGGAAGGGGTCAGCCGGATGTCGGAGTCGTAGGAATCGCGGAAGCGGTTGTCTTTCGGGCGGGTCTTGAAATAGTTGGCCCTGATAGGCGCCGAAATGTGATCCAACCCCACGCTAAGCTCCCCATGGGACCCTCCGTTATTGAGAAAGGTCCGGGCGCATAAAACCTTGACCTCGGAGGCCAGCTGGCCCACGTTACCCGGAAAGTCGTAAACGGCCAAGGCTTTGACCACGTCGGCGCCGATAACCAAGTTTTTGCTGGTGGCCGTGGATTCGAGCATGAATATATGCTCGATTAACTTGATCCTCTCGTCGAGAGGTTTTTCCCGAAAGGGCGGCAAGGTTATGGTCAGGGGGATGCGGCGGATGAAGGTCTTGAGTAAGACGGCGTTGGGATCCTCGGTCGTGGCCACGACAATCAAGACGCTGGCCTGGCGAGTGTGCCCGGATTCGCCGAGTTTGCGGTAGCAGCCTTTGTCCATGAGGTAGAACAATAGCTCCTGCCCTTCGGGAGGGAGTCGGTGGATCTCGTCCAGAAACAAAATGCCCCCGTCGGCGTTTTCCACTATGCCCTTGGTTTCTTTCTCGGCCCCGGTAAAGGCCCCCTTGACGTGGCCGAACAGGTGGGACATCAAAAGCTGTGGGTTATGGGAATAGTCCGAACAATTCAGGGTAACGTAGGGGTACTCGCTTTTGGTTTTGCCTTTGACCCTGGCCCCGTATTCATGCATGGTTCTGGCGAAAAGGGTCTTTCCGGTCCCGCTTTCGCCAATAATCAAAGTATGCAAGCCATTTGGGGGATACAGCACGGCCGATTTGCCCTGTTCCACTTGGTTGGCCAGACTACAGCAGGCACCTATTAGCAAATCGAAAGGATCTTCCCGAACGAGGGCAATGTCGAGGTTTATGGTTTCGAAGAAATCTTTGGCGGATAACTGTGAAGGGTAGGGACAGCCGGCGCGTCTCGGGAGGGCCTCGGTAGGCAAAAAATAGACCGGGCGGCTCTCGACCTTGATGAGGCTGCCCTTTTTAACCAGCTGGTTCAGGATGGCGCTGGCGTTGGTGCGAAAAATCTTGAATTTCTCGGCGATGTCAACGGCCGTTATACCCGAAAGCTTCTTTTCCGTGAAAATTTGGCGCAAAAACGCGTCATCAACGGTTTGACGGATATAATCAAATATCCTTTCTTCATTCGACACAGAACCACCCGTACTAATGAAAGAGATCACATGGTATATTTTTCCTGGTTAATTAAAGTGTAAGGTAAGATTGGAGAATTTGATTCGTTTTTATGAGATCTTCAAGAATACTAATCAATCATTCTATTGATACGCTTATTGTATATTATTATGAGTAAAAAGATATATTGAAAGTAAATATAACGAAAATATAACCAATTTGTCTAACATAATAATAATTTTAAATATGGTATATATAATTAAATAGTAGTTAAATTAATGCTCATAATTATAATATCATGTAATTAAGCAAAATATTTTTGCATAAGGTCAACATCGTTGAAATGTTTTTATAATACTACTATAGATGAGTTTTGTCAAGCTTTTTGATTTCCTGTATTTTTATATCGTAATCAATTCAAATATTTATAGCTAAGTTAGTAATATTTTTCCAAAAATGCTTTTAGGCTAATTTACACTATTTTAATTCCCAGTGGATATTTTTTATAGCTTTAGCATGATAAGATTCTTTAATGGCCTTTGGACGTTCCTTCCGGTCGCCTCGCCTTCCCCTCCGGATCGCCCCTACCGCTAGCCCCCACGGGCCGCCCCAAAGCAGCCAGCCCCGACAGACCGCCCCAGACCAGCTGTCAATCGTTAAGCCACCCACTAGTCATAACCGAAAGGCCGAACCGGCTTGTTTCCTCCTGGCACCCCCTTGGACATCCCATTTGGAACAACCCTTTTGTGGCAAGCCTTTTGTGGCAACCATTTTTGGGTTATCTAATAGAGTGGCCATGGCCACGGCCCTAAGCCGCTGGCCGGGGAGAGTCGCGTTTGGAAGTGTTTAGTCGTCCAGGTTCTCCTTTATGCCGCGGACGATCTCCGAGGGCGTTGAGGCGAGCTTTAGGGCCCGCAAGGCCTTTTCTTTGGTGAACAGCCCGACAATTTTTTGCAGGATCTTTAACTGGACCTTGGGGCCGTTCATGGCCAGCAGAAAAACTATCTCCGCCGGGACGTCGATTTCCCCTTCCCCCATTTCTTTGAACAGTACCGGCTCTTTTAGCTTGGCTACCAAAATGGCCGACCGCAGGACATGGGATTTGTCGAGGGCGTGGGGCACGGCAACCCTGATGATATTGGTCTCCAAACCGGTCGGGTACTGCTTCTCCCTATCCAGAACCGCTTCCAGGTAACCTTCCGTCACCAAGCCACGGTTATGGGCCTCATGGCACAACCGCGTTAAAAGATCTGTCCGATCCGCGGCCGAGATATCGCAAAAAACGAGACTTTCGTCCAATAGGCTGTCGATGTCAAGCTCAACGGGGCTCTCTGTCATCTCACTGTCCTTACCGGGTGAATCAAAATTATAACGTCGCTTCCGGGCCAAAACCCGGGGACGGGACCGGGAAGGCCGGGGCCCTGCCCGGTCAGAAATGGGTATGGGGGCCCCGGTAACCTCTCCGGAGACAATCAGTCGTTTTGCCGAGAACCATAAAGGAGCCCGGCTTAGGCGCGACATATTCAAAACGACTTTGATGCTTACTGGAAGCAGAATATATGCCATGACAGTGTATAGAATCTCTTAGCGACAATGCAGAGATCTTATTGATTTTATAGCTAAATGTTGTAAGGGGTCTAATCATACTCTATCGGCCTTCGAAGGCTGAAAATTATACGCTAAGTGAAAGGTGGCCATAACGTTAAGTGGTTATTGGTAACTTGTCGCACGGTTTGGTTGTGGCACATGAATTGCAACAATTTGCGTAATTATTCGACAGCCATGAATACAAGTAATTGGCTTATGGGCGCGAGAGAACAAAATGGTAACCGCGCCGGGCGACAACTCCGCCCTATGGCCCTAGGTTTGGCGTTTAAATCCGCCGCTACGGCTTATATGGGCGGCCCGCGAAATTAGCCGCCGAGACTTAGGCGGTTCGGACAAAAATTGTGGATTTCGCTTGGGCCAGCGTCGTTTTAATCCCCGAGGGCCTTCCAGCGCCAACGGCTTTGCCTTTGGCTTTGGGGTAGGGTGGGTTAATTCAACGTTTGGGCTTGAGGGGGGGTTTATGAAAAACATTATCGTGGCCTGCGGCGGTGGGATCGCCACTTCGGCTACCGTGGCTTCCAAAATTAACAGTGAACTGGAGTCCCGGGGATTGTCGCATAAAGCGAAGGCCGAAGCCGTGGATATTAAGTCGCTTGAGTTGTTCATGCGCAACGCCGATATCTACGTCTCCATCACTCCCACGCCAAAAGCCAAGAAAGAAGAATTCTCGATTCCGGTCCTCAACGGCATACCGTTTCTGACCGGGGTAGGCAAAGACGAAGTATTGGAACAGCTGCTGAAGCTGATCTAAAGGGGAGCGACCATGGAACTGATTGCAAGCGTTTTTCAAAGTATTTTGGATTTGGGGGCGGCGGTTTTCCTGCCCTTCGTGATTTTCATTTTAGGCATCGCCGTCAGGATGAAGGTCGGCAAAGCCTTCTCCTCGGGGCTGACCCTGGGCGTGGCTTTTGTCGGCATCAGTTTGGTCATCACGTTTATCATGGGTAACGTGGGGGCGGCGGCTGAGCAATTCGCAACCAATACCGGCATCCAGTTAAGGGCGCTGGATTTGGGATGGGCGCCGGCTTTGGGCCTTTGTTGGCAGTGGCAGTACGCCTTTATCATGTTCCCCGTTCAAATCGGCATAAACTTGATTCTGCTGTTTTTGGGCTGGACGGATACCTTAAACGTGGACATGTGGAACGTGGCCAATAAAATCTTCACCGCCTTTCTGGTGGCCTCGGTCACCGGAAGCGCCGTGGTTGGCTTCGCCGTGGCCGCCGGCCAGATCGTCTTTGAGCTGAAAAACGCCGACGCCACAAAACACCAGCTGCATGAACTTACCGGTATACCCGGCATAAGCATGCCCCACCCGATGTTTTTGAGCAACATTTTTTTCTATCCCATAAGCCGGCTCCTAGATTTCGTCCTTCCCGCCAAGTCCAACCTGAACGCTACCAACCTGAAAAACTACATCGGCGTTTTTGGCGAAAACCACGTCATGGGTTTTATCATCGGTACCCTTATCGGTTTGATCGGCGGCTACAGTGTTGGCGCGGCCCTGATGCTGGGAATCCAGGCCGGGGCGGCCCTGACCCTTTTCCCCTTGGTTTCCAAGTTGTTCATGACCGCCTTAACCCCCCTCTCGGACGCGGCCAATACCTTTATCAAAAAACGCTTTCCGGGCAAAGAAATCGTCATAGGCCTGGACTGGCCCATATTGGCCGGTAACCCAGAGATTTGGGTGGCCATCATCCTGACCATCCCCGTGGCCTTGGGCACGGCCATGGTTTTGCCTGGCAACTCTGTCTTCCCCTTCGGGAACCTAATGAACGTTTGCGTTTGCGCCGCCGCTTTCATGTCCACCAGGGGCAACTTAATCAAGATGATAATCATCAGTTACCTTATGGTCCCGATTCTTTGCTGGAGCGCCTCGGACTTTGCCCCCATGCTTAGCCAATTGGCTTTGGATACCGGCTCGAAACTGCCCGAGGGCCAGCTGATGGCTTGGTGGGGCATGGATATCGCCGAGATCCGTTGGATCGTCGTCAGCGCCTTTGAGGGCAAGGGACCCGCTTTTGCCGGTTTGGTGTTGTTCGCCGTGTTGGCGTTCTTCTACTTCAAGTGGATGAAAAAAGAAGAGGCCGTTTCTTTGTCGCACTTGGAGGCCGGCGCTTAACTGTCCGCCCCAAAAGGCCCGAGCCTATTGGCCCTCGGCTATTGCCCAACACTGGGCTTTGGCTTGGCCTTTGGCCAGCAAACAATCTAACCCTATCCGGTTGCCGGACGTCTAAGCTCCGGCAACCGACAAAATCATAAATTTAAAAGAGTATAAGAGGTATAAATGTTATTGGAATTGAAAAAAGAGGTATTACGGGTCTCCCGCCTAGCCGAAGACAGCGGTCTTTGCCATCACGGAGGCGGTAATTTTAGCATGGTTGACCGGGAACTTAACCAATTGGCCATCACCCCCCACGCCGAGTCCCGTTACGCCATAGAGGCCGAGGATCTCATCGTGATGGACATAGATGGGAACATTCTCGAAAACCGTAAAAACCTATCCCCGTCAAGCGAAACCGTGGTGCACCTGGAAGTCCTTAAGGCCAGGCCGGATATCACGGCGGTCTGTCATACCCACGCCCGCTACTCGGCCACCTTCGCCGTAATCAACAAACCGGTTAAGCCGGTCATTTGCGAGGCCTTCATGTACGGGGCCGTTTGCCGGGTGGCGCCTTTCGAGCTTCCGGGCACCATTGAGTTGGCCCGCTCGGCCGTGGCCGGTCTGGCCGGAACCCAGGCGGTAATCCTCCAAAAGCATGGCCTCCTCACCATTGGCCGCTCCATCTACGAGGCCTTCCTAAAGGCCGTGTACGTGGAAGACGTGGCCGAGGTGTGCCTCCGGGCGGCCTCCGTCGTTGGCTACGACAACCTGGACGCCTTTAACGACGAGGAGATTGTCAAAATCTCGCGCCATCTGAAGGCTTCCTGATTAAGCTTTTGGTCGGGCTACTCGCCAATTCTGAAAAGTTCCCACGGCGCTTACCCGATCGAGAAAGTGCCCACTGTGACTGACCGATCGATAAAGTGCAAATTCTGCTTGACCGATCGAGTATTTGTCGTCAACCTACCTGGCGACTGTTTTGACAATGGCTTACGGGGTAAGCGTTTTCGCCGACTTTCCGGATTAGGTTTTTCGCCGGCTTTAGCTGGGGCCAAAATATAGAACCCCATGGACGCCATGGGGTTTGGGGGCGAGCATGGCCGCTAAAAAATTGCTTTGGTACCTAAGCCTGATCGCCGCCGTCGGTTTGCTAATATACGCGTTTTTGGCCCGGGACGTTAGGCTTTCCCTGGCCGCCTTCGCCTTGGCCTACGTTTTGAAAAAAACCAATAAATATGTCGCTATTCCCAGGTTCTACCAAAACAAAGGCGTTCGAAACGATCTATTCGAGGGGAAAGGAAGAAAATGAAAAAAATCATTAATAACCCCGACCTGGTGGTTGAGGAGATGCTTTACGGGTTGGCCGTGTCTAATCCCCAACTCGCTTACGACCCCGAGGCCAGGGTCATTAGCCGAAAGGAAAAGAAAGCCAAAGTTGGTTTGGTCTCCGGAGGCGGCAGCGGCCATGAACCGGCCCACGCCGGTTACGTCGGCACTGGGATGCTTGACGCGGCCGTGGCCGGAAACGTTTTCGCCTCCCCACCCCCGGACCGGGTCCTCAAGGGGATAGAGGCCGCCCAAAGCGGCCAGGGGGTTCTCCTGATCATCAAAAACTACTCCGGCGACACGATGAATTTCGGCATGGCCGCGGAACTGGCCAGGGACGGCGGCACCGAGGTGGCCGAGGTCATAGTTAAAGACGACGTGGCCGTCCCCGACAGCACCTATTCAACCGGGAGGCGGGGCGTGGCCGGAACGGTGTTCGTCCACAAGATTGCCGGTGCCGCCGCCGAGGAAGGCTTGGCCTTATCGGACGTTTCTAGGGTGGCCCAGAAAACCGCTGACAACGTCCGCTCTTTTGGGATATCTCTCTCTTCCTGTATATTGCCCGCGGTAGGAAAACCGGGTTTTAGCTTGGCCGAGGATGAAATCGAGCTGGGCATGGGCATTCACGGTGAACCGGGGGTGGAGCGGGTTAAAACCCTGCCCGCCGCCAAGGTGGCCGAGGTCATGGTAGACAAAATCCTGGCGGACCTTGATTACCAAGGGAGCGAGTGCGCGGCCATCGTTAACGGGTGCGGCGGGACGCCCCTTATGGAACTGTATATCTTGGCCGGCGAGGTGGACAAGCTGCTTAAGGCCAAGGGGGTTAACCCAATCAGGTATTACGTTGGCCAGTACATGACCTCGCTGGAAATGGCCGGCGCCTCTCTCTCCCTTTTGCGCCTTGACGCCGAGCTAAAACAATTCCTCTTCGCCCCGGCCGATACCCCGGCCTTTAAGGAAAAGGGTTAGCCCGGGCCGGCGCTTTCACGGAAAGGCTTTAACCATGGCCCTTATCGAGGAGGACTGGGCTCAGACCAGGCCAACGACGATTACATCATTATTTTTGACGGCACCATAAAAGGGGGTAGCTAGTGACTTTCTCCATGGACCCCGCGGATTACCTTCGGTATTTGGCCGACGCCCACCGGGAGCTTTCGGCCAACGGCGATTACATCACTTCCCTTGACGCCAAGAACGGGGACGGCGACCACTGGGTTAACCTAAACTTGGGCTTCCAAAAAATCCTGGCCGCCTCGGAAGAGCTGGGGACGCTTAGCCTTCCGGCCATGCTAAAGAAAACCGGCATGATTATGATGTCGGCGGTGGGCGGATCGTCCGGAGTGTTGTACGGAAGCGCCTATTTGGCGGCGGCCAAGGCTACGGAAGGGAAAGAGTTTATCGACGGGCGGGCCCTCTTGGCTATCCTGGAGGCCCAAGCCAAGGCCATTGGCGAGCGCGGCCAAGCCGAGCCGGGCTTTAAGACCATGCTCGATAGTTTACACGGGGCAGTCGTCGCCTACCGGGAGGCTCTGGGGAAGGGAGACGGCGACAAGGAGGCCCTTCTGGCCTTAAAAGCCGGGGCCGCCGCGGGGGCCGAGGCCACCAGGGGCATGGAAGCCGTTAAAGGGCGGGCCAGTTACCAAACTAACAAAGGCGTGGGGGACCTTGACCCCGGCGCCGTCACCATGGCCATGCAACTTGGCTGCCTGGCCGATTACCTCATAGCCAATTGCCTCAAGTAGTCTCCAGGATGCCCCTGGAAGCCACGGAGAGCCTCTGTGAGGCCCGTGTAGCC
>JAIRNQ010000177.1 GCA_031257955.1 Deltaproteobacteria bacterium
ATTACGTTCGAGCCGATTGCCTGTCGGTCTTGACCGAGAGTACTTATTTCGCCGGCCGGCTGGGCTTTCTTGAGGCCATGGCCTTTTCCGGCAAGCCCCTCCTACGGAAAGACTTCATCTTCGACCCCCTACAGATCCTGGAGACCGCCGAGACCCCCGCCTCGGCGGTGTTGTTGATTGTCCGGTTGACCCCGGACGCCGTTCTGCTTAAGGAGCTTAAGGATACCGCCGAGGAATATGGCCTGGCGCCCGTGGTAGAGATCCACGATTCGGACGAGCTGGAACTGGCCCGAAGGGTGGGGGCCAAACTGATACAGTTCAATTCCCGGGATCTCCGGGGCCTTTCGGTCGACCCGGAAAGAATATTCGATCTGGCCATCCGGGAACCCCCGGGCCCGGGTGAGCTATACGTGGCCGCCAGCGGCCTGTCCACGGTCCGGGATCTGGCCGAGGTTGAAGCGGCCGGCTTTGGGGCCGCCCTCATGGGTACGGCCTTCATGCGAGCCCAAGATCCCGGCTTGGCCCTGGGAGGTCTGCTGGACGAATTCGCCGCTTGGCGCCAAAAAGGCGACTAAAATTAAAGCCCCTAGTCATAGATCGGTCGGGTAGGTATGGGACCAACGCTCTATAGATACCTAGAGGTAGACCTATTTTTAATTTTTATTACCATTTTGCCTTGTGTTTAGGATATAATAGCCATTAATCGGGCCGACCTAGCCCCCGTCTGGGGGCCCGGATCCGGCGGATGGCCGCCGGCGGCCATCGTTTTAACGGCTTCAGTTTTTTTTGGTTGAGTCCCATGCCTAGCCTATCCAAACCCATAGTTAAGATCTGCGGTCTTACCAGGCCCCAAGACGCCACCTTGGCGGCCATTTTGGGGGCCGATTTCTGCGGTTTCGTCTTTCACCCCGACAGCCCCAGGGCCATCGGCGCCTCCCAGGGCCGGATAATGCCCACGCCCGGTGCCCAGAGGGTGGGGGTTTTCGTTAACCACTCCATCGCCGAGACCCAGGCCATAATGGAGGAGGCCGCCTTGGATCTGGCCCAACTCCATGGGAACCAAGCTCCGGAGGTGGCTTTGGCCCTGGGCCCGGAAAGGGTCATCAAGGTCTTTTGGCCGGAGAGACAGCCCCCGGACGAGCTGGCCCAGCAGATGGACCTTTGGAAAGGGCTGGCCGTTTACTTTCTTTTCGATTCGGGAAAAGAGGGGGGCGGTTCCGGTCGCCCTATAAACGCCACCTGGCCGGTTAGCCCAAAGCCTTATCTGTTGGCCGGGGGCTTGGACCCGGACTCGGCCCGGGCCGCCTGGCTTTCGGCGGATCCCATGCTGGCCGGGTTTGACTTTAATTCCGCCCTTGAGGAAGGGCCGGGCATCAAAGACCCCGATCTCTTAAGGGCCGTTCTGCCCTGGCGTTAAGCGCCTCCCGGCCCTGGCGCTAAGGCCCCAGGGTCGGTTGGCGGCCAAACGGCGCGGCCCCCAGGCGGGGGTAGTGGCATATTTTTAAAAACGGCCATGGCGATGGCCTTTTCGGGGCCAGACCCTGGCCCGGCTGGAGGGACTTTTCTCAATGCGAGCTTATTTTGGGGAATTCGGGGGGCTTTACGTCCCAGAGGTACTAACTCCGCCCTTGGCGGAACTGGAAAAAGCCATGGAGCTTATCTTGCCCACGGCCGACTTCATTGCCGACTATTCCTCCCTGCTGGCCTCCTGGGCCGGGCGGCCCACGCCGCTGACCTTTTGCCCCAGGCTCTCCGAAACTTTGGGATTGGAACTGTGGCTAAAACGGGAAGACCTTCTCCACACCGGCGCCCACAAGGTCAACAATACTTTGGGCCAAGCCCTGCTCGCCAAAAAAATGGGCAAGGCCGCCCTGGTCGCCGAGACCGGGGCCGGGCAACACGGGGTTGCCACCGCCGCCGCCGCGGCTAGGTTGGGCCTTTCGGCCATAATCTTCATGGGGGCGGTGGACGTTGAGCGCCAGAGCCTCAACGTTGAACGCATGAAACTTTTGGGCGCCGAGGTCGTGCCGGTAACCGACGGCACCCAGACCCTCAAAGACGCCATTAATGAAGCCCTGCGTTACTGGCTGACCAACCAAGCCTCTACCCACTATTGCTTTGGCACCGCCGCCGGGCCCCATCCCTTCCCGACGCTGGTCAGGGATTTTCAGGCCATTATAGGCCAGGAGGCCAGGGGCCAGTTTTTGTCCCAGACCGGTTCCCTGCCGGCCCTGGTGGTCGCCTGCGTCGGCGGCGGATCCAACGCCATCGGGGCTTTTCACGCTTTTTTGGAAGACCAAGGGGTAGACTTGGTCGGGGTGGAGGCGGCCGGTACCGGCGAGCCCGGCTGTTACAATTCGGCCCCCATTAACCTGGGCCGTCCGGGCATCCTCCATGGCCAGTTTTCCATGCTCTTGCAAACTCCCGACGGCCAGATCATGCCCTCCCACAGCGTTTCCGCCGGCCTGGACTATCCCGGCGTGGGCCCGGAACACGCCTATTTGGCCAAAACGGGACGGGTCCGATACGCCATGATCGACGACGGCGAGGCCTTGGAGGCTTTTCGGTCCCTGAGCTCGGCCGAGGGCATAATACCGGCCCTGGAGTCGGCCCACGCCCTGGCTTACGTTCTAAAACACGGCCACCTTGCCCCCAAAGGTTCCAAGGTCATGGTAAACCTCTCCGGGCGCGGCGACAAAGACATGGGCATCTACCTAAGCCAGCCCCGGCCCCATCCCCAAGGCTGAACCGAGCGGACGGTTTGGCCCAAAGCCTTAAAAGCCAAACTGGGCCAAATTTGGCCATAGACCCAAAAGGGCAGAAAATCAAAAACTCTTAAACGCATAAATATCCAAAAACAACCAATTTACATACCCGTTGGCCCCGATTCTTTCGTTGGGGCCAAAGGACGCGAAAGGTCGGCAAAAAATGGGCGAAAGCGCGTTAACCAAGGCCATTCTGGCCGCCAAAGAAAAGGGCCGCCCGGCCCTCATACCTTTTTTGACCGGCGGTTACCCCGACCGGGAAGGCTTTTGGCAAGCCCTTGACGAATTGGCCGGTTCGGGCGCCGACGTCATCGAAATAGGCGTGCCCTTTTCCGATCCCGTGGCCGACGGCCCGGTCGTGGCGGCGGCCGGCCTCAAGGCCCTGGAGGACGGGGTGGATCTGGCTTGGATACTGGACGGCCTGGCCCAGGCCAAACCCAAGGTCCCCTTGGTTCTCATGAGCTACGCCAACCCGCTGGTCCAATACGCTTGGGGCCAGACCGACGTCGACGCTCCGCTGGAAGCCCGGCTACTTACAAGCCTTGAGATTTTGGCCAAGACGGCCAAAAGGGCCAGTATTTCCGGCCTCATCGTCCCGGACGTGCCCCTCGAAGAATCCGGGCCCTTTCGGAAAGCCTTCACCGGTGAAGGGTTGGATCTAATCCCCCTGGTCGGGCCCAATACCAGCCTGGAACGCATG
>JAIRNQ010000191.1 GCA_031257955.1 Deltaproteobacteria bacterium
CTAAATGTTAAACCACCTACCTAGCGATCTGATTTGCTGAGGTTCGCCATCCTAGCGATACTAGGAACGGGAGCTTAGGTTCTAAACCGCGGCGACCGAGGGTGACAATCACGTTAAAGGTGCCAACCCTCAACCATCAGGCCCAGCGTATCGTTATCGAGAACGCAAGGCGCCGGAACCTACCTCATATCGATTCTGGGGCCTTCCCTAGACGGGTCCTATAGCTTCCCTGTGAGCCAAGACAGCTTAACCCACCACCCAAACCCATGTCCATCTAAAAAAAGCCGCTAAGACCTATGTGAGAGGCGAAAAGCCGATTGCTCAGTTACCCAGATGGCTCAAAACCATCGTTGACTAGCTAATGAGCCATGGACCATTACATTATTGGGTAGCTATAGGGATTTTTACCCCTTTGACCCAAAAGGGCCGGATGAACCAGGCCTGAGATTATTCTATATGGGGCTTCAGCACCAAGCCCGTGAACGCATACTTACCGGCGGCGATTTGACTAAAAAGGAAAGGGAACAGCGACCAGCAAATTTTACCTAAAAGGATCATTTTAACTTTTTTAAACAATATTGAAGCTTTTATGCCGCATTGGGTAAAACGTTAATTTTAGTATTAATAAAAAAGAGGAAATATATTTTCATCATGTTATCGCTATACCCTGTTTTTATTACCATTCAATCGTATTTAATAGTTTCCTGATTTTTTGCAACTGCATTTTTAGGTTCTTTTACTCAGAAGCCATAAAGTTGACTCAAAATAAAGGGTTCATACCTGATATCATCGCTAATTTGTAAAGTCCCGCTAGAAATTGATGCGTTCGCAAAAACCCCTAATTTTAAAAAATGGCGAGACTCATGAGTCTATAATCAATGAGTTAGAGCACCAGAACCTGGGAAAATAGACTTATCGCTAGCGCATCAGAAATTACGAAATTCGGTATTTTTTGGGGATGGCTAACTCCGGGTGACCGCGGCTAGCCGAGGTAAGCGTCTTTGGGAGTGGCCTCCCCGTCGACTACGTTGGCCATGACCCGGGTGCCGGCGATGGCCCGTTCCAGGCAGTCAGGACGTACCGGTCGAATCCGGCAAAATCACGGAGTTTGCCCGGGCTAAGGGCGCCTATTTTCTCGAGGCAGAAGGCGGCCCGGACCATGAACGTCCAACCTGACAACCCGCCCTCAGGAGGAATGAACGGTTTTTGGACGGCTTGTCGGCGGGTCTTTCGTCGCCGCCAAATACGCTCGATTGGCAATAACCCCTAAACTCGCTCGACGTGTTAAATTTTGGCTATTAGTTTCACACTGTTATTGAACGGCGCTAGCCAATGGGAGGGTATTGTCACCTTGATCAAAAATAGACTTCATTAATACATTTGAGGTAACTCCTACTCAAACAACGCTTTGATATGCACCAAGTTACCGAAGCCCGCCATGCCCAACTTTATAATATTTTTGGGTGTGCCGCTTATTATTGTAGCGTATTTTCTATTATTTATGTCCGTGAGGGCCTGTTGGGCTGCTTTTAATAAGTCGCTATTGATTGTTTCCTCGGATGGGGACAGTCTTTCAAGCGCCCTTTTCAGGGCGTCCCCAACAACCTCCTGGGATAGCGTAGATTTGGCTTGATTGGCAAAAACTGCGTCAATATCGGTCTTGGGGAGGAGCCTGGGGGCCTCTTGGGCCAACCTCTTGTTCCGTTCCGGCACGATTAAGTTTTCCCTGTCTATATCCATGAGGCGTTGATCGGTTTCGCCGAATTTGACCATGACCTCCTGGGCCAAGAGCTCGTCTCGCAACTCCACCGACAGCTTGGCTTTCGCCAGCTCGGCCAGGGCCTTGTTCGATTCATTGGCCGTAAGCTCGTTTTTGATATATTTCAATTCTATTATGACGCGGATATTGTTTGGGAGCGTGAGGATCAGATCCAGCCGGCCCACGGCCCCGGGCAGCTCCGATTGGACATCGAACCCCATGGCGGAGAACATCACCTGGACAAGGGCATGAAAGGTCTTCTCATCGTTCGGCTTTTGGTGAAAGGTGACGCGAGAGAAGTGGCCCATGAAAAACTGGCCGACCTTGACGGCGTCCCTGTCCAGGAGGGCCTCCCGGAGCTCGCCGGCTTGGCTCAACCCCTTCCGATCGGGTTTAAAAATGAGCCGAAATAAAGTAGCGTTAAAGTATCTGGAAACTTCATGGTTGGGAAATCTAAAACAATAAAAATCAGTGTCAATCTGGCTATTTTTCCCCTCGGCCTTTTCGAGCTTCCCATCCAGGACGACCTTTCGCCGCTCCCCGTCCAAGGTCAGGTACCCGCTATGGAAGAGGACCGGCACGGGCTCGAGCCCGGTCAACTCCGTTTTTCTCAGCTCGTAGTTGGCATATGATTCAAACTTGGAGGGCACAAAATTCTCGGGGTGGGCTTGGAGCATGGCGCTCAGGTGGCCCGGACGTCCGCTGGTGACCCAATAATCGGTTAATTTATAGGACTGAAAAAAGTTTAGTATGGAGAAAGGGTTGAGGATCCTGGTCCCGCCGCCCCAGTCGTAGCCGTCATACCACCTGAAAATCAGCGCCCGCAAATCTTTGAGGGTGGCGGCCTCCCCTAGCTCACGCTCACTTTTTAGCCCGGCCAGGGCCGTCTCCATCCGGTCGGCGAAAAGGTCATCGAACTCGTCGACGGTTATGCCGCAGATGCCGGCGTATTTGGGCTCCAAGGAGATGTCTTTCAAGTGGTTGGCGCCTGAATCCATGGAGGTCAAGGCGTATCTGGTTATGCCCGTGACCAAGGTGAAGCTTATGGACGCGGCCACGGTTTCGATTTTAAGGGTGGCGAAAAAGCGGTGAAGAACTCTGGCGTTGGCTTGGGCGGTTTCCCGATCGGCCATGTTGTCGGTCACCGGGGCGTCGTACTCGTCGATGAGAACGGCCACCTGTCGACCGGTAGTTTTGTGAAGTTTTTCAATCAGTTTCCCAAAATATTTGGCGGGAGTCTCCCCTTCGATCTGGCCGAGTCCGGCCTCGGAGGCGATGCCGTGGAGGTCCACGAGAAGGTTTTTTTCCAAAATTTCGGGACTTGACGATTCCTGGGACAGACTCAAGTAGACGACGGGCCGCGTCTCGATTTGGTAGCCGGAGCGGCCGATCCAAAGATCCTTGAAACGATCCCCGCCATTGGTGAAAAGGTCTTTCAAGGTGCTAATCAAAAGCGTTTTTCCGAATCGGCGCGGCCTAGAGAGGAAGAAACTGTTCTCGTCGGAAGTCAACAGATCGTGGACGTATTTGGTCTTGTCGGCGTATAGGTAACCGCCGTCGATTATCTTGCCGAATTGGGATATGGAGGTGGTAATTTTTTTCATTTTCGGCTCCAAGACTTTGAGCCAGGCGATTAGCCCCGGAAAGAAGCGGCCCGGCGCATGGGTAAAACTTCCTGCCCGACAAAGCGCCTTCTGGAGAACATAATGGGGCAAATCTGGCTCGGCGTTCCTGGCTACGGTCACCAAGTCCCGCCTAAGGCGTTGTGGGAGATTGGGCCCTAAAACGGGACATGCCGTTTTGGCCCGTTATTGAGCAGGCAAAGGCGCCAGTCGCGCGGGCGGCAAAGGCGCCAGTCGCGCGGGAGGCAAAGGGGGGCGATTTAGGGAGAGGCGATCTCTCCGTCGACCACGGTGGTCATGACCCGGGTCCCGGCGATGGCCCGTTCCGGGCAGGTCAGTATGTCTCGATCGAGGACGGCAAAATCGCATAGCTTGCCTGGGCTGAGGGTGCCCAATTTATCCAGGCAGAAGGCCGCCCGGGCCGGCCAGACGGTGTAACTGGCCAGCGCTTCCAGGCGGCTCAGGGCTTGGCTGGGCCCGAAGCCGCCGGGCGGGTAACCCTTGAGGTCTTTGCGGGTCACGGCGGCGTAGATGCCCAGGAAGGGGTTGGGCGACTCTATCGGGCAATCGGAGCCGTTAATGACGTAGCCGCCCCGATCGATTACGTCCCGCCAGGCGTAGGCCCGCCTAAGGCGCTCGGTCCCCAGGCGATCCTCGGCCATGTGCAGATCGCTCATCAGGCCCACGCTTTGGATGGAGGGGATAAGGCCCATGGAGAGGAGCCGCTCCCGATCCCCGTCGGCCACCAGTTGGTAGTGCTCCAGACGCCAATGGCGGTCGGTGCGGTCCGGGCCCAAAACGTGGGCCATGGCCGTTATGACGTGGGAAGTGGCCGCGTCGCCGATGGAGTGGACGGCCACCTGCCAGCCCAGATCCCTGGCCCGGGTCAAAATGGCCTCCAGGGCCTCGTCGGAGTAGATCCGGCCGCCCCGGTAGCCGGGCCGGTCGGCGTAGTCTTCCAAAAGCCAGGCGCTCCGGGAGCCCAAAGAGCCGTCGGCGAAAAGCTTTAGCCCGTCTATGGACAGCCGGTCCCCGGAGAGGTTTTTAATGGGCCCCCGCTCCAAAAGATCGCTCTCCCAGGGCTCGGCCAAGAGATAGAGCTTAAGGCGGGCCTTGACGAGCCCGTCGTCCACGGCTCGCTTTATCAGGGGGACGTCCGACGGCCGGGTGGCGCAGTCGACCAGGGTGGTCAAGCCGTAACCCAATAACTCGTTTATCGACTTGCGGAAGGTGGTTAAAAAATCCCTCCCGTCATCGGGCGGCATGACGGCGTAGATTAAGAACATGGCCTTGCCGATGGCCACCCCGGAGAGGTTCCCGTCCAGGTTGCGGACGAACTCGCCGCCGCTCGGGGCCACCGAGTCTTTGGTCAGTCCGGCCCTGGCCAGGGCCAGGGAATTAACCCAAATCGAGTGCTTGTCCACCCGGTCCAGGACCACCGGGTGATCCGGGGCCACCCGGTCGAGATCGCCGGCGCTGGGCCAGGCCCCGCCCCAGTTGCTTTGATCCCAGCCCCGGCCGTGGATCCAGGTGCCCTTGGGGCGGTTTTTGGCCTCCTCGCCCACCAGTTCCAAGGTTTCCTCGTAATCGAGCCCGGCGGCGTCCAACTGGGAGAGCCTTAGGCCCTCGCCCAAAACGTGGGCGTGGCTGTCGATGAGCCCGGGAATGACGTTTCGGTCCTTGAGGCTGACCACCTCGGCTTCATTGGGCAAAGTGGCCAAGGCTTCGCCCAGGTCGTCCCCGACGTAAGTGATCCGGCCGCGCAGGGAAGCCAAGACCGAGGCCCGGGGGCAGGCCGAATCCATAGTCAGGACGCGGCCTTGGCGGTAGACCACGGCTTGGGAATCTAATTTATTAGTATCTGAGGTAATGTTAGTTGTCTCTGACACTACGTTTCATCCTAAAGGCAACTTACAAATGATAATTAGTGCCGCGCTTTTACGACTTAGCGGCGGCCCGTTTCGGGGATCTTTCGCGACATAGGCGTTAAAATGGCTGTCAGGATACAATAGGGAAGCCGGGCCGATTGGTCAATGATTTTTTTTACTTCCCGTCATTCTGGCCATTGGTCCGGAATCGGGACCAATGGCCCGGGGTTGGAGCGGGCCCCCCATTCGGCCGCGCCCCGGGCCGAAAGGGGGTCTAAAAGTCGTAAAAGTGTCGGTCCCGGTTAAGGACCTTGGCCCCGTCTTCGGTTATAAGCACCAGCTGCTCCAGTCTGACCCCGCCCTGGCCCGGGAGGTAGATGCCCGGCTCGACGGTGACCACGGCCCCCGGCTCGAGCCGGCGAACGCTCCTGGGGTTGAGGCTGGGCGATTCGTGAATGGCCAGGCCCACCCCGTGGCCCAGGCTGTGCCCAAAGTGCTCGGAGTGACCGGCCTCGGCGATGTGGTCCCTGGCCACCTTATCGACCATCCGGCAGGGCACCCCGGGGCCCATGACTTCGATGGCCTTAAGCTGGGCCTCCCTGACGGTACGATAGATATCGGCCTGCCACTTTTGGGGTTGGCCCTTGATATAGGTCCGGGTGATGTCCGCGGCGTAGCCGCGGTAGCGGGCCCCGCAGTCGATCACCACCAGCTCGCCCTCTTGGATTTTTTTCTCCCCGGGTTCGGCGTGGGGCAGGGACGCCCGCGGCCCCGAGGCCACGATGGTGTCGAAGGACGGGCCCTGGGCCCCGAGCTCCCTGAAGGTGCTGTCCAAAAACCAGGCCGCCTCGCCCTCGGTCCAGCCCGGCTCCAGCCGTTCGAAGAGCCAACCCAGGGCCTTTTCGGTGATTTCCAAGGCTTTTTCGATATTGTTCAACTCGTCGGGGCTTTTGGCGGCTCGTAAGTCCGAGGGATCGAAGGGGCAGGGCACCAGATTTAGCCCGCCGTCCGACCGACAGTGCCAGAATTGGCTAAAGGTAAAGTATTTGGGCTCGAAGGCCAACGTGTGGCTTCGTTTTATCAGGTTGGCCACCGTCCGGCCCAGTCCGCCGGGCCCGGTGTCGACGACCTCAAAGTCGGGCGCCTCTTGGCCGGCCACTTCCAAGTAGCGGCCGTCGGTCAAAAGATAGGCCTTTTTTGGCACGATCAAAAGGGCCCCGGAGGATTCGGCCAGCATGGGGTCGGTGGCCGTAAAGCCGGAATAATAACGGCGGTTCTCCGGGCAGGTTATGATTAGGCCCCAAATAAGGTTCTTGTCGATTAACTCCCTTAGCTTATCCAGGCGCCCGCCAACCCCGGGCGCCGCCATATCCACGTTCATGCGCTCTCCCTCGCCACCGCCGCCCTGGGCCCTGGGCCCGGGCCCCGGGCGGAGCGGCTTTGATTTAGCCTTGACCTCGGCGGAACAAGGCTGTTAAATATACCTAAAGTATATCCCAGGTAAACCGAGCTGACCAGCCCCGCCAAAATACGGCCCTTCGAGAGGGCCATCCGGGTCTCGCGGCCCAAATGGGGGGCCGAGGCGAACGGGGTAGTCGGCCGGGAAAGGTATCGGGGCACTCCCGGGGTAGGTAACCGGGACACTACCGGGGTAGGTAACCGGGAATGCCTGGAAAGGTACTAGGCAAGGCCCGGAAAGACGCAAAATTAGAGAGCACATCCAAGGAGCCCCATAAACGCCCCCAGAAGGCCCAACACGCGATTTTTAGCTCTCAAGGCTAGGGAGATACCGGGTCAGCCAAGAAAAGGCCGTAGGCGGCCTTACGGGGGCCCTGGAGGGGCAGCCCCGAAAAGGGGTGAACCCTGGATTATCCCCGGGGTCATCCAAGGCGCCCCAGGGCCTCCCCTGGGGCGGCCCCGGGGAGGTTGGAAAAACCGCCCCCACGGAGGAAAGGTTTTGGCCGGCATTGTCGTAAACGTCCCCTACGGGGGCTTGGCCATACCCCCGGCGGTCCAGAAGCGGCTGTCTTTGAGCCCGGGCGATCTGAGGGCCGAGCACTGGCGCCTTTGCGATCCCTACCTGCTGGCCCTGGCCAAGGAGGCGGCCGGCGGCGACGCCAAGCGAGGGCCCTGGCCGCTGGTGGCCTACCCTTACAGCCCCCTGGTGGCCGATCCCTTGGGCCTGGTGGCCATGGAACTGGGCCAAACCGAGGAAAGCGGCCCCACCCTTCTGACCAAAGACACCCGGGGTCTGAACCTTCCGAACTGGAACCCGTCGGACCACCAGTTTTTGATGGAAAAAACCGTGGCCCCCTACGCCGCCGATCTTAAGGCCCGCTGCCTGGAAGAGCTCTCCGGCCAGCACTTGGTCGCCCTGGTTACCGTCCGCTCCTTTGCCGCCCGCCCACAGCCCCACGAGCGGGACCACCGCTACCCCAGGCCGCAAATCACCTTGGGGTCCTCGGAGGATCACACCCCCGACGGCCTGACCGCCCTGGCCGGCCATATCTTCAGGACGCTGGGCTTTTGGCCCCAGCTGAACTGGCCCCTGTCCGGGGCGGTCATGCCCAAGGAACTGGCCGACCAGCCCAGGCTCAAGGCCCTGGGCCTTGGCCTGCGGCGGGATCTCTACCTGGACGAAAACACCGGCCAGCCAAAAAAGGACTCCCATGGGGCCGTGGTCAGGGTGGTTAAGACTTTCTTTAACCTGCTTAGCCAAGAACTGGACCGGGTGGCCAAAATTCGCCTCCGACGGGCCTTCCCGCCCAAACGGTCCTCCAACGTCATCAAAGCCCCCAATCGGGCCGTCGAAGTCTAGACCGCCCGGCCCGGAGACCGGGCCGGGCGGCTCGGCGGGGAAAAGGAACCCCATGACCCTATACTATGACCGTAAGTTGCCAGCCCTGTTCACCCGGGAAGAAATCGCCCGCCGGGTGTCCGAACTGGGGGCCGAAATAAACGCCCATTACGCCAAGTCCATTACCGGCGAGGAGACCTTGCTGGTGGTCGGGGTCCTCAACGGGGCCTTCGTTTTTATGGCCGATCTCGTCCGGACGCTGACCGTGCCCCTGGAAGTGGATTTTATACGGCTGTCCAGCTACCAGGACAATCTGTCCTCGGCGACCAAGGTGGTCATGCTCAAGGATCTCGAACGCGACGTGGCCGGCCGCCACGTATTGGTGGTCGAAGACATCGCCGACTGCGGGCTGACCCTGAACTGGCTCCTCAATTACCTCAAATCCCGGGGGCCGGCCTCGGTCCGGCTGGCCGTGGCCGTGAACAAAAAAGGCCGCCGCGAGTTCGAGGTGGCTTTAGACTACGTGGCCTTCGAGATCGAAAACGGCTTTCTGGTCGGCTACGGCCTGGACGCCGCTCGGCGCTACCGGGAGTTCCCGGCCATTTACTCCCTGGACGGCCAAAACTGACCGCCCCCCGTCGCCCTTGGCCAACGGGGCCAACGGCGCCGTTGGCCAGAATTTTTGGGGCCAAAAAACCCATTGGGTCCCACGACTTAGGCCCACCGGACCATCCGTTTAAAGTCCTGGGCCCATCCGGGCCCGGAGTCACCCCATCGCGGTCGGTTGGCCATTAATTACCCGATTGTAAGGTTTAAGACCGTGGCCAAGTTACAAACTCTTATTTACAATTTTCTTGATGCTTAATCACTTTTCTGGTATAAGATTAAAAGTGAGAAAAAATTAAGATTGGCGCTATACGTATAATTCGCGCCTCTGGACTTTATTGTCAAGATCGAATAAAATAAGACTAGTTATCGGACTGACCGCCGTAAATATTTTACTGTCCAGACGTCCCGGCCAATAATTCCGGACCCAAGGCCCTCAGGGTCTAGATCCCCCGAGATCGGGATTTGGGCTTGGCCCCGGTTTAACCTTAACCCCAGCCAACCTTTGGAACGACATGATCATTACCTGCGAGCAATGCCAAACCAAGTTCAGGATTAGCACCGGCCTGATCAACGTGACCGGCACGAGGGTACGCTGTTCCAACTGCCAAGCCGTTTTTACCGTCTTCGCCCCGCCCCCGGCCCCTTTGGGACAGCCGCCCCAAAACCGGGGCCAATTGGCCCCAAATTATGGGCCGCCAGGCGGGCCACAGGGCGGACAACCGGGCGGGCCACAGGGCGACGGTGGCCTGGACGACTTGGGCCGGGAGCTGGACGAGTATTACCGGCGCCAAGAGGCCCCGGGGCACTTTCCGGGTCAGGGCCAGACGCCAGGACCGGCCCAAATGCCGGGCCCTGGCCCGGCGCTTGGCCAGGGCGGACTCTTGGCGGCCATACCGCCCAAGCGGGCCGAAAACAACCCCATAAATTTAATCTTGGGTAACGGCGACAGTTTCGTGGTGCCCGAGGGGAACAACATGCGGGTACCGGCGGCCGTGCCGCCGCCCCTGCCGGGCCCGGGTTTGGATCTGGGCTTGGGGGCGGATCCGCTGGGCTATCCGGGCCCAGCCGTACCCAATTTGCCCGGTCCTGGGGTTAGCCTCCCAGCTTTGGCCGGTCCAGCTTTGGCCGGACCGGGTTTTGGGGCCGCTACCAATCAGGGTCCAGCCTTCGGGGCCTTGGGGTCGGAACCCCCGGCCGGACCCGGCCAGGGCGAGTTCGCCTTTCCGGACGGCGAGGAGGGCCCACCCCCGCGGGACAAGCCCCAAAGGTTCTTTAGCAAAAGCCAAAAGATTCTTCTGTTGGTCCTGTCCGTCGCCGCCGCCGGCATGGTCATAGTCACCCTGTTCTTGTCGCTGGGCGGCGGCCCGACCGACGAGTCGGTGGCCCAGGCCGGATCCAATCAAGCCGGTTCGGGGCAGGCCGGATCGGGGCAAGCCGGAACGGGCCAGGCCGGGGACGGGGGGGCGACCCAAGCCAGCGGGGAACTGCCACCGACCGGCGGGGAACTGGCGCCGGCCGGCGGGGAAGAGGATACCCTTAAGCTGACCCTCCCCAACGACAGCACCTCCAACCACTACATCGACAACCCCGACGCCGGGGGGACGCTTTTGGTCTTGACCGGGACGGTGTCCAACGGCTACGATAAGCCCATTGGCTTCATTCGGCTACAGGCCAAGCTGACCGACAAGGACGGCCAAGTGCTGGCCGAACGGAAGGTCTTTGCCGGGAACATCTTGACCGAGGAAGAGCTCAAAAGCCTTTCCATTAAAGAGATCTTGACCCGCTTGGCCCTCAAGGGCGGCAAGGAAGGCCTAAACACCAACGTGGCCCCGGGCAAATCCATCCCTTATATGTTCGTCTTTGACAAGTTGCCCAACGATTTAAGCGGCTACACGATCGATCCGGTCAGCTCGGAGTTCTCCGAGACCGCCTCCGCCCTCTAGCCCGAGTTTTATCGGCCGGCGGGTACCTCCCGCCCGGCCCGGAGAGGGGCTAGGCCAGAGCCGGGGCCACGGCGCCCGGGCGCGGGGATTTGGGTCGGGCGCGCGCCCTCCCAATCTGAAGGATGGTTACGGTGAATCCGACTTTCAAGTCCCTAAGCGAATTACCCTTAAGAACGATCTTTAAGCGCCTCGACTTCGTCAAAGGCGTGGAGCGCCTCTCCAGGGCCGCCCCGGGCAACATGTACCTGGACCCGGCCAATTTAATCCCGGCCTTCGACGATCAGGACCGGATTGCCAGCCTGGCCGTGGATCTGACCCGCCGGGCCTTCCAGGAAAAGTCCGACCCGGTAAACGAGGTGGAAATCAAAAGCCACGTCGATCTCATCTCCTGCCGCTACGATTACCGACTCCACCAACAATCGGCCGCCGCCTGCCTAAATCTCGTAAACCACGTTTTCGTCTCCCGGGATCCCAATCAAATCCTAACCTCGGCCGATCTGAGGGAACTCAAACACTTTCCGGCCCTAAAAAAGGCCCAGGAAGACGGCACCGGCATTATTTATTTAATCAATCACTCATCGCATTTCGACGAATTCGTCTTCGATACCTTCCTCACCCAAAACGGGATGAGCCTCCCGCTGTTCGCCGCCGGCCAAAACATGATGGCCACCCCGTCGCTGACCAAAATTTTCATGTGCGGCTCCTACGTCATCGTCCGCAAGGGGGCCAGCCGTTCCTACCTTTCCTCGCTCTTCCACTACTGCCAAGCCCTCTCCGAGATGGGCAAACCCCAGGGCATATTTTTGGAGGCCTGGTCGGGCGGGGCCAGGACCAGGGACGGATCCTTGCGCTACCCGCGGCGGTTGGTCACCATCCAAGGGGCCCTGGCGGCCAGGGTGGACGTTTTGGTCCAGCCGGTGGTCATTAGCTACAGCTTGGTCCCCGAGGATAAGGATCTCTCCGAGGGCCGGGGCCTGGCCTCCTGGATCTCCGGAAACCACATCCTGGGCGAACTGCTCAAAAAACCCTGGCGCCCGATGGGGGCCCTGTCTAACGGCCTCAAGGCTCTCTTCGGCCGGGCCTACGTGGGCTTCGGGCGGGGGAGGCTTCTTTCGGACATCCGGGCCGAGTGGGAAGAGACGCCCAAGGAACTGGCCCTGGACGAATTCACCACCCTCTACGCCATCAAGGACATCGCCCGGGACAAAAAAATCATGGCCACCCACCTGGCCGCCCTGGCCCTGGAAGGCTGCCGGGGGAAAGGCCGGGCCGCCTTGGAGGACTCGGCCGAAAAGGCCGTCGAGACCCTGACCGCCTACCACCAGCGAAACTTCGAGCTGGATCCGGACTTTGAGGATTTTATTAAGGAACAGGGCCTCCCCGCCGCCCTCAACGACGGTTTGGCCAGTCTGGCCAAGAGATCGATTGTCTCCGACCGAAGCCCCAAGTGGAAAAAAATCCCCAAGGTTAAGGCCAAGCACGCCCTACTCTACTACGCCACCCACAGCGACCGAAGGCTTTACAGCCCCTCGGCCAAAGAAAACCTGGTCGTCTGCGGGGCCGGCCGCTGGGGCTTCTCGCTGGTCTCGTTTATCGGCAAGCGCACCCTTAACGACAAAAAATTCCACAATTCCTCCCTCTCCCTCTACGATCCCTCGGAAGAGGCCATCCAGCGCCTGGCCTACGACAGGATCCTCGAGGACTACCCGGACATCCGCCTACCCAAAAACGTCTTCCCCACTTACGATTACCTGGAGGCCTTCCGCAAGGCCACCGACGTTATCGTGGCCACCCCGCCGGAGGCGGCCGGGGACCTTCTGAAGACCATCCTTTCGACCTCCACGGTCCTTAGGACCCTCATACTGGCCAGCCGCGGCTTCGATCGCCACTCCCACCGCCTGACCATCCAAATGGCCTGGGAAGCGGCCGTGGCCGCCGGTAAACCCAAGCTAAACATCATGGTCCTCTCCGGGCCCTTCGAGCCGCTTGACGTATTGACCGACAAGGGGGGCCTTTTCATCCTGGCCGGCCATCAACGCAACGTCCGGGTCCCCGAGGCCTCGCTCTTCAGGCACGGGGCTTTCAAGGTCCAGACCATGGACGATCCGGTCGGGGTCCAGACGGCCGCCGCCATGATCGGCGCCTACTCCCTCTACGGGGCCTACCTCCGGCAACGCAAAGAACTGCGGGCCCCCAACGAGCTTTCCGATTTTGTCAGGCAAGTGAGCTTTGAGGCCAAGACCCTGGCCATGGCCCTGGGCGGCCAACCCTCGACCTTCGAGGCCGACAGCCCGGCCTGGATCTCGGGGCTAATCAACGCCTCGCTGACCAACCCAAGCCTTAGAAGCGTCCAGGTCCTCAACACAAAAGGCGTCGAGGCCTTCAGGGATTACCTTAGCGAACGTCCCCTGTCCGAGCTCTGGCCCGACCGGGGGGCCGAGGGCTACCAGGCCATCCACTCGGCCTACCTCATCGCCAAAAACCTCTCCCTGACGCTGCCGCATCTGGAGAAGGCCAACGGGATCTTCTGGAAGCAGTGACCGCGGCCTTCGCCCTCGGTCACCCGGACCGTATCCGGACCAAATCCGGACCAGGCCCGGGACGCCCCCGGAACCCAATCCGGCCAAAGGCGCCTTTGGCCGATAAAAATCAAATTCCTTGCCCCCAAACGCTGGATCTGGCTGGAACGTTCGCTAGAGCTTTGGCGCCCGGACCCGAAAGGGAGGTACAAGTTACCCTTGACTGATTAGGGCCCATGGGGTAGGATAGTCGCGAAGTTATGGGTGGTATCTTTCGCCCTTTCCGGCCACCAATGGGTACGGCCGCGGACGGGCCATACTTACGTCTACCGTTTAACCTTAACGATATATGGCTTTTCGCGACGGAACCGGTTTTTTTCCGGCCCCGCCGCCCCTTTTTTATTTTCTCCCGAGGCCGGACCCGTTTTTTTCGGGCCCGGACGCCCCCTTTTTTATTTTCTCCCGAGGCCGGACCCAGCTTTTGGTCGGGCCCCGGCCGGACCCGTTTTTTTCGGGCCCGGCCGCCCCCTTTTACTTTGTCCCGGCCGGAGTGCCGGTTTGGCTTCAAATCACGGTGAAAACGACCAATGCCCAAAGCCCAGAAAATCATTTCCGAGACCCTAGCCCCGGTTCTCCTGGCCATAGCCGGCTTGGCCTTGGCCCTGTCCGTTTCCGGTTGCGGCGTCATTACCGATATGGCCAGGGACAACGAGTTTCATTTAGGTTCGCTGGGCCTCAAGAGTTTCATAAGCCCGGTCAAACTTCGGGTCGGGATACTTAACTTCCGGGACGAGGTCGGCTTGGGCAACCCCCAGGCCGGTCCCAACATGGCCAATTTGGTCACCGAGCGCTTCGCCGAGCACAAGCGCATGTCCCTGGTGCCGCCGGCCCAGGTGGCCGAGGCCGCCCTGGGCTTGGGTTGGGACGGCGGGGAACTCACGCCCGAACTGGCCCAAAGAATCGGCCAGGCGCTTAACCTAAACGTGGTCATGGACGGGTCCATCTCCCAGATCGAACAGTCCTCGGGGCGCCGCGGCTGGCGCAAGCTGGTCCGTTTCTTTACCGACCAGCAGAGCTACGTCGACGCCGTGCTGACCCTGGTGGCCTACGACACGGCCACCGGATTGGTGGTCACGGCCCGGGCCGGCGAGGGCACTTACAAGGTCGGTGAGTCGGAGATCGACTACTTCGCCACCGAGAGCCAGCCCACCATCACCCAGGAGTCCATCGCCGGGGGTCTGGACGAGGCCATCGAGGACATCTACTACCGGAGCCTGGACGGGCTGGCCTACACGCCCTTTAAGGCCCGGGTGGTCTCGGAAGGCGGCAGCGCCGCCACCATCGATTTTGGCGAAAACGTGGGCATGAAAAAAGGCATCCGTTTCGTGGCCCTCTCGGACAGGGAGACCTTGACCAGCTCGATTGCCGTCAGCTACGTCATCCCCGGCGAACCAAAGGCCCGCTTGGTCGTCCGGGACGTGGGACCCGACCGGTCCACCCTGGAGATTACCGAAGGCAGCCTCAACACCGGCGACTACATCCAGTCTTGGGACGATTAGCCCTCCCAGGACCCGTCTCCCCGGCCCGGGAGGCCAAAGGCCCCCCGGCCCCATCCCCAATATTTTAAAGGCCCGTAAGTTCTCTGAACTTACGGGCCTTTTTCCTGAAGCTATCGGTTATTTTCCGGCCTTTTTCTTGGGCGCGCGTTTGGCCGTCGCCTTGCCCGGGACGTTGGCCGGGGCCCCGTCGGCCGAGCCCGAGGCCAAGGCCGAAGCCGAAGCTGTGGCCTTGGCCGGCTCCGGGCGGTTGATGAACTTCTGCTGGAGTATGGAAAGGATGTTGTTGACCAGCCAGTAAAGGACCAAGCCGGCGGGCATGTTCAAGAGAATGACGCTAAAGAAAAGGGGCATGAGCATCATGATCTTGGCTTGCATGGGATCGCCCATGGTCGGGGACATCTTCTGCTGCCAGATCATGGAAACGGCCATCAGGATGGTCATGACCGGGATGCCGGTCGGGGGGTCGAGGAAGGGTATGGTCACGCCCAAATCGAAGAGGCGGTCCGGGGCCGACAGGTCCTGGATCCAGAGGGCGAAAGGCGCCCCCCTTAGCTCCAGGGCGTAGTCCAAGACCCGGTAGAAGGCGATAAAAAAAGGTATCTGCAGTATCATCGGTAGGCACCCGCCCAAGGGGTTAACCTTGTAAGTCCGATAGAGTAGCATGGTTTCTTTGTTTAAGCTTTCGCGGTCATCCTTGTATTTTTCCCTAAGGGCCATCATGCGCGGCTGAAGCTTTTGCATCTGCTTCATGGATTTATAACTTTTCGCTGTCAAAGGGGCCAGGGCGAGCTTTATCAAGAAGGTCACGATGATGATAGCCAGGCCATAGTTTCC
>JAIRNQ010000213.1 GCA_031257955.1 Deltaproteobacteria bacterium
CCGGCTGGGACGGCGAAGCCTGCTGCGGCCCGGATACGGGCTCGGCCGGAGGGGTAACCGGTCGTTCGGAAACGGGCTGGGACGGTGGGAACATCGCCCTTCCAGAACCGGGAATGAGCGGATGCGGCGTGGGTTGCGTGGAAGCTGGCTGGGGCGGCGAAGTCAGATTGTCGAAAGGACTGGGCGGACGCTTCGTTTCCGCGCCGGCGGCAGCCTGAATCGATTTGAGTCGTTCCTTGATGGGAATATTCTGGGTCTTCTTTGGCCGTTCTTCTACGGGTTCGTCATCATCCTCATCCTTCTTCCGACGGGGCCTGATTTCGGATTTACGTAGATTTTCCATAAGCAGCTCGAGTTTATCGAGACCAATTAAATCCCGGGGTGAAGCGCCTGCCCTAATCGCTTCCTTCTCGGCTTCCAATTTATTAACGGTATCAATGATTCGCGTGAATGTGCCTACTTTTAACCCCATTTAACCCTCATGGAAGCTATGAATTTTTGAACCTGGGCGATCAAACTCAAAGGCGGTTAACCGTAAGTTCGCCAAGGCGTTTTGTGCCTATATGGCTATATACCAGTACTAGGTATCATGCCTTCTACTGAAACCTATATGTACTTGATTAGACAAAGTCATTTTTATTTTTGTATCTACGTTTAGAGTACACCAGCCCCTTTTATTTCGCAAGAGTTTTTTCTTTCACAAGCGTCCATTGATTTATCCCTTTAGTCCATCGGTACTTTTGTCAACCCAGACAGATAATTGGTTATTTTAACAACATACATACATTCTATTATTATCCTATTAACATTAATTGTTGTATCCATTAGCTTTTATTTATCGACTTTGGCTCAGGCCAGAGGCCTAAAAGTCTCCAGGAGCAATTAGGGATAAGGGCTTGGCCTCCAGCTGGCCAGCTGGCCCCCTCCTGATCCTAGCTACCGTCACTATAACTTAGATAGATAGCCTAATTAATTTTAGATTCAATCATTTTTATACTCGTAAAAATAATAACGGCTCTCATATATATCAAAAATATATGTATTAAAGCATCAAATTTATCACCTGAACTAGACCGATCGTCAACTTGGCACCAGAAGCCACCCTTAAAAGGCTGGTATTGTGGCACCCGAGGGTCTGGGGAACCTTGGGAAACCGGTCGCCTGGGGGGTTTCTTTGAGGACCGGGCCGGAAAGGGGCTTTGGGAGCGGCTGGGTCCGGAGAATTGCCAAGTTGGTGAATTGGAGACTTGGTGAACTGGCTAATTGGCGAATTGGTGAATTGCGGTTGGCTCTAGTCAGATAAAGTTTAGCCAAAGGGTGATTTCCTGGTGTTGACGTTGAGTAAAAGGCGCTAGGCGACCGTCGCTTGGATAACGATTCAGGTTTCTTTTCGCCTTTACCCAAAGGCTTGTCCAAAGCCGTGACTGGAGTTTTTTTTGGGTACCTTCTATGGTATAACACAATCGATCATAGACGCTGGGCCCGTATTCGGCCGCCGGTTGGCGGAGGGATAAAAGTGCGCCCAAGGGAGGCCGTCCGTGGATGATGTGGTGATAGTTCATAAGAACGATGCCGGTTCGACCGAGCTGGCCGATTTGACCGAGTCCAGGTTAAAGGGCCGATATAGGATTCACCGAGCCATATCCAACCAAGTGCCGGCCTTGGGGAAAGATACCCCGGCGGGGCTGGAACCGAAGCTGGTGATATCGCTGGGCGGGGACGGGACACTATTATACGCCGCCAGGACCTGGGGGCTAAACGGGGCGCCCATAGTGGGCGTCAATATGGGCCGGCTGGGTTTTTTGGCCGAGATCGAACCGGAGAGGTTTAGCGAGGTACTGGACGCCACTTTGGCCGGGGAGGCCAAGATCCAGGAACGAAAAGTCATGGACTTTTCCATTAGCCGGGAGGGAAACGAGATCCACCGGGCCACGGTCATTAACGACGTGGTCATAAACAAAGGGGCCCCGGCCAGGATACTTAGCCTGACCCTTAGCATCGGGGGGACCGACTACTGGACTTACCGGGCCGACGGCCTTATCTTGGCCACGCCCATCGGTTCGACAGCCTACAACCTCTCGGCCGGGGGGCCGGTGGTCTATCCGGGCCTGGAAGCCGTGCTGGTCACGCCCATTTGCCCCTTCACCCTGGCCACCCGCTCGGTAATCTTGCCCCTATATTTTAACGTCGAGGTTATCATCGGAGAAAAATCGAGTGACGTTTTACTGACCGCCGACGGCCAACAAACTTTTAACCTGATGCCCTTTGACCGCATCAAGGTCTCCCGTTCCAAGGCGCTGGTAAAGCTGGTCCTAAACCCCCACCGCCACTATCTGGACACGCTCAAAATCAAGCTGGGCCTCTTTTACGACCAGCCCATATAAGGCGCCCGTGGCCTGCGCCACGGCCAGGGCTAAGCCCCAGACCAGGACCCAGGTCCCGGTAGGAACCCAAGGCCCCCAAAACGATTAAAGCCGCTCCTTCCATCGGAGCGGCCTTTGATTGGGGCGGCAAAAACGCTGACCGGCCGGGGCCGGCCAGGCCCAAGGGCCGGCGGCTAAGCCCTGATGTTTATGATCGTTCCCAACAT
Organism: Deltaproteobacteria bacterium; assembly: GCA_031257955.1. Taxonomy (GTDB): domain Bacteria; phylum Desulfobacterota; class Desulfarculia; order Adiutricales; family Adiutricaceae; genus JAIRNQ01. The sequence continues at coordinate 2,591 of JAIRNQ010000213.1, forward strand.
GGCGTCGGCCGTGGGGATAACCTTGGCGTTGGCTTGATAGGCCCGGCTGGTAACGATTAGGCCGACCATTTCGTTGGCCACGTCGGTGTTGGAGGTCTCCAAAAAACCGTGCAGGACCCCGGAACCGGGAAGGTTGGGCGGCAGGCCGGCCACTGGGACCAGTGGGCCCTGGGGTGAGTTTAGTTTTTGGGTGGTGACCCCGGAACCGGTCCGTTCGGGCAGATCGTAGTAAAGGGCCCGACTGGCCTTGAAGCCGTCGGTTAAGACGTTGGCCAGGTTGTGGGCGATGACCTGGGTACCGACCCCAAAGGAATGCAGGGCGGTACTTGAGGCGTACATGGCGCCGGTAATGCTCACTGGGGCGTCTCCCTGGTGGGATTAAGGTTACCTTAGACGGCGAACGGGCCAGCCGATGGCGGCCAAAGGACAATTTTGGAATCGTTCCGGGCTCGTTCTGGGACCGTTCCAGGACCAGTTTGGGCCCGTTCCTGACCCCCAAGCCGGGGGCAGGCCGATTTTATCGGCCCAATCGGCCGGGAATGGATCCGACTTGATTGTACCACATTCCGGAGAAACGAAGACTGGGCGAATGAAAACACTCCGAAACGTTGCTTTTTTTGGGTCGGGCGCCGTATTCGTTCACGGATTGGCCGCGAAACGGAATGGAGTCGCTTGAAACCGTTGCCCCATTGGTCTAGCCACAAAGGGTGGCAAACCGAGCGGCTTTCAGGCCTTCGGCCAAGCGCTTAATCCTCTAGCGATGAGCCTTTAAGTACAGGGGATTTTCAAGTTATTGAGGCGACGGCGCGAAACGACGGAACTTAGCCCTAATAATCTTCTTTTTTAAACTGGATAAGTACATTCGTGCGCCCGCCCACCACCAGGGCAGCCTTGTATATTTGGGCCCCGGGCAGCCGATGGGAGGCTGGGATCTTGTATTTTTTAGTGTAGCTCCTCTCCTCAATTTGCTTCATGGCCGTTTTCGCGGCGGCAACCATCATATTTTGTAATTCCTCTTGGGAAAGGTAAACCCCTTGGTCAGTTTGTTGTGGTACGTATTTAATCTCAAACACAAAATCTAACTGGTCGGAGGCCTTCCAATGGGCGTCAAATTTACCGTCGCCAACCGAACCCTCGGAGTCGATTTCGCAGCCGGCAAAGCGCATGGCCGAAATGAATTGCCTAAGGTAATAGGCTTCAGGGGGTTCGTGGACGCTATGGGCGTAGCCGGCCAGAAAGCTACCAAACGATTCTTGAAACTTATCGGCGTC
>JAIRNQ010000236.1 GCA_031257955.1 Deltaproteobacteria bacterium
GCCGCCATCGTCGGCAAACAGGAGGCCTGGTCGCACCTTAGGCCGGTATCCTTGGGCCTGAGGCATTTACTTCAGCCCATTTTGGAGATAAGCCAACTGGCCGAGGAAGCCGGACTGGATCCGGCCGCGGTCCTGAAAGCCCAAACTTTTCTGATTGTCGGCGCCGAAGAGAGGATCGAGGCCATGGCCGCCGAGGCGGTCGGGGTCCTCTCCAAGGTCCTGCCCCTGGAAAACGTCTGGCTCATGGCCCAGCCCTCTTTCCATGGCCTGGACAAAAAACCGGGCGGGCAGTGGGCTTTTGACCCCTCCTCGCCCAAACGCCTTCACAACCACGGACACATGGCCATGCAAAAGGCCATGGACCGGCAGGTCTATCGCCTGGACGAGTCCGGAAAGCGCCATTATTTCAGCCGGGAAGATTTTCACCAAAGACTGGCCGATTTCGAGGATCTGATCTCCAACAACATCGAGGATCTCGATTACCTCAACAACGCCGTGGATTTGAACGTCTTGGGCTTGGCCGTCCGGCTGGGTCGCTCCGGTTATGGCATGATGATGGAGATAAACCTACAAAACCGCCAGCACCCGGTTAAGGGGGGCATGTGCGCCCACGATCCGGCGCTCGAACGGGACGTGGTCATAGAAAGCTTCAGTTTGAGAAACGTCCCGCCCAAAGACATCCATTACCTGAACAAAAACATGAACCATTACATGCGACCGGCCATAGTCATGGATCGCTTGATCGACGCAGGCTTGGGCATGCCGGTGGTGGTCTATGACGACAAGGTCTACTTCCAGCCGGTACAGGGAGACATAAATTTTTTGGTAAAGACGGCTTACTTTACCCGGGCCCAGGACAAAGAACTCAATTCCTTAAAATACCCCTCCGACATCCCCGCCGCCCTGGCCGCCATGGCCGTTCAGGACAAAAACCCCCGCTTCGAGGCCCTGGCCTACCCGGAGGCGGCCAAGCCCAGCCTCTACGCTTAGCCGGTCCGACCATGGGCCCGGCCCATGGCCGAACCCGGAACCGGACCCGGTTAAGGGTTCTTTCTCTCCCAGACGATTAAATCCACGAAATAGGGCGTGTCGAAGACGTAGGCCCCGGCCCCGTCCCGGGCGGCCGGATCCCAGAAGTCGGCCAAGCACTGGTCCAGAAAGGCCGGGTCGGGATCGCCGACCCCGTAGTCGTTGAGCATGGTATGGCACCAGTGTAGGGCCTCCTGGCGGTCGTAAATGATCGTCCAGGTGCCTTCCAGGGGGTAGCCGGCGAAGCCATGCCCGTTGTCCTTTAGCCATTTTTCCATGTCGGGCCCACTGTTGAAGAGCTTGCGCTCGACTTGGTAGCGCTCCATGAGCCGGGGCATGGGACCGGGCGCCACGTAGTCGATAAAGCCCAGGTAGATGGCCGCCTCTTGGGCCGACTCCAGCAACCAGCGTCTGGAATCGTCGTCCCGTAAGGCCGGGCACATGGAGGCGAAGGTCAGATCGAAGCGTTGGGCCGGCCGGTATTCGTTTATGGGTTTGACTACGTATTCGACGTTGGCGAGACCGAGATTGATGGCGTCGGCTTGGGAGATGGCCAGCATTTGGTCTGAGACGTCCAGGGCCACCACCCGCTTGGCCTTCTTGGCTATTTTTAGGGTGAACTGGCCGCTTCCGGCCCCCACGTCCAAGACGGTCTTGCCGGCAAAGGAAAGGCCGTGGGCCTCGACGGCGGCCAGGACCCGGTCGGCGTAGCAACCGGCCGTTTCGTTGTAACGGGGGAAGGTGGATGCCCTTCGGTTCCAAAAATCAACCAGTTCGTCGGGGGTTTTTTCCATGTAAACGCATTGCCTCACTTTCGGGGTGGGATTGGGCGCCCCGGTATTGGCCCCGGCGCCGGGGGTGCCCCGGGGCTTTCCGGGGAATTGTTTACATTATAACCAATTCTTCCTCGACGGACACGGTCTGGCCTTCCCGGTCGGCCAGGCCAAAGGATTTTAGGACCGGCTGGCGCTCGGCCAGGCTTAGGATCAGGTAGCTGGCCTTGGGGTCACGATAGAGCGAGAGATCCTCGCCCGAGGGCCGGGCCGGGGTTTCCGGGTGGGAGTGGTAGTTGCCAAGGGGGGTCAGGCCTTCCTCCCGCAAGGCCTTTATGGCCAGAAGCTGTTCGCGGGGGTCGACGGCGAAGCGTTCGCGGCTTTGGTGGACGTTTTTGAGGGGCACGGCCCGAGTGACGGCCTTTAGATCGCCTTCGAGGCCGCCGGCGATTAGGCCGCAGGCCTCCAGGGGGAACTGCTGGCGGGCGTGGTCGACCATGGTCTGGAAGGCGTCCCGGGTCAAGGTTATTTTCATGGCGGTCACCGATTTGGGGCCGACGGGCCAGGGGCCGCCGGACGGCCCCGGGAAAAACGAAACGGCTTGGTTAAGGCGCTTTTAGATCGCAGGCCGCCAGTTCGTAGTCCTGGGGCTCGGTTATGGTGGGGTTTTGGCCGCAGACCGGACAACTGGGCCGGGAGGGGACTTTGATTTTGCGAAAGTCCATGGTCAGGGCGTCAAAGACCAACAGGGCCCCGGTTAGGGGTTGGCCCATGCCGGTTAGGCACTTGATGGCCTCGAGGGCCTGGAGGCAACCGATGACCCCGGCCATGGCCCCGATGACCCCGGCTTGGCGGCAAGTGGGCACGGCCTCCGGGGGCGGGGGTTTTAGGAAAATACAGCGGTAGCAGGGCCCCTGGCCGGGGAGGTAGGTGGTCAGCTGGCCCTGGAAGCGGATGATGCCGGCGTGGGAGAAGGGTTTTTGGCTAAGGACGCAGGCGTCGTTGATTAAAAACTTGGCCGGGAAGTTATCGGTGCCGTCCAGGACGAAGTCGTAGCCGGCTATGAGATCGAGGACGTTGTCGGCTTTCACCGGCCCCCGGTGGAGGTTAACGTTTACCTCCGGGTTTAGGGCGGCGATGGTCTCGGCCCCGGACTCGACCTTGGCCTTGCCCACGTCGGCGGTGGAGTGCAGGATTTGGCGCTGGAGGTTGGAGAGATCGACCACGTCGCCGTCGGCCAGACCGATGGTGCCCACCCCGGCCGCGGCCAAGTACATGGCCGCCGGGGAACCCAAGCCCCCGGCCCCGACGATAAGCGCCTTCGCGGCCATGAGCTTCTTTTGGCCCTTGGTCCCGAACTCCTTGAGGATGATGTGCCGGCTATAGCGCTCTAATTGTTGGTCGGTGAAGGCCATGGCCGCCCGCCTCCCATAAAATACAAAAACTCTATGTGGTCGCCCTCGACCAAAACCCGCCTGGATTCCAGGGGGCCGTCGACGAACTCGTCGTTTACGGCCACGGTCACGTACTCGGGGTTTTGGACTTTTTCCTCGGCCAACAGCTCGGCCACGGTCAGATCGTCCTTAAAGTTCTTCGTTTCCCCGCCTATGGTCAGTTTCATGGTACCCTCGCGAAAGTGCCGCGGGACCGGGCGGCCCCCTCGGGGCCGGCCGGGCCCAGGGCCTTAGTCTTGGCCTTTCTCGACCAGTAGATCGTATGTCCCGTCGCCGTTGTCGGTCAGGCCCAGGACCCGGTGCCCGTCGTCTTTGAGGCTCCTGGGGACGTTACGGATGGGCTCACCGTCGCTCAGACGAATGGAAAGTATCTGGCCCGGTTCCAGAACGTCCAGGGCCACCTTGGCTTTCACGAAGGTCATGGGACAGACCGCGTCTGTTACGTCCACCCCGGCGTGGGGCGTGGGGAGTCGTCGTTTCTCGCTCAATGTCGTTCTCCCGAACGGCCCCGGCCCAAGGAGTGGCCGGGGTCCGGAGGTTGGCTAAGCCAAAAGGCCTAGGCCTAGGCCGCGGCCCCGGCTTGGCTCGGGGCCGGGCTTGGGGCCAGAACCGCGGCCTGTACGGCGTTTTTCAGTTCCTCCCAGCCGGTCCGCTCGATGGCGGCCAGGAAGCGCTCGCCGGGGTTCCCGTGGAGCTTGAAAAAATCCAGCGCGGCGTCGGCGGCCCGGAAGACGGTCTCCAGGTCGGTCTGGATGCCAATGATATGTTTTCCCGTGTAGATGCGGTTACCGAAGAGGCCGCCGAAGGAAAGGATATAGCCGCTTTGGCCCTTCCAGGCGTCGGAGGGGCAGGATTTGACGCAGCGGCCGCAGTGGTTGCACTTGGAAGGATCGAGGCGGATCTCGTCGTCGCTGGCGAAGATGGCCCCCTCGCGGCAAACCTTGGCGCAGATACCGCAATAGACGCAGGGTTGCTCTTGCCACTCAATGACGTAGCCTCCCTTTATGCCCAAGTCGTTCTCCTCGGCCTTGAGGCAGTTGTTTTGGCAGCCGGTTATCCCAAACTTAAACTTGTGCGGGAGTTCCCGGCCAAAGTAGCGATCGGAGATGGCCTTGGCCAAGGCCAGGGTGTCGACGCAGCCGTGGGGGCAGACCTCGGATCCCTGGCAAGCGGTGACCGTCCTGACCCGGGGGCCGCAAATGCCCGTGTCCACGCTGCCCGCGGCCAGGGATTCTTTGACCGTCTCGATGTCCTTAAGCTCGATGAAGGGGATCTCCAGACCCTGGCGGGAGGTCAGGTGAACGTGGCCGACGCCATGGCGATCGGCCACCTCGGCGATGGTCCTGAGTTGGCCGGTGGTCAGGTTACCCCCCACCACCTTTATTCGAAGCGAAAAGCGGTCCTTCTGCACTTGGCGCATAAAACCGCCGGCTTTTAAGGCTTTGTAATCGGTAGTCATGGAAATGGAACGTGCCTCCCTTGGTTGGTCTCGGCCTCTCCCCGCGGCGGTGATTGGCCGTCCCGGCTTTTACCCGGCCGGGCTTGAATGGATCCCTCATGTCGCGTCGCCGCTGGCCTTCCCCGGCCAGGGTGGACCCTAAATGGAAAAATCGCCCCAGCCCATGGGAACGCGGCGATAGGCGTTAAAGTCCAGCCAGCGCTTGGCCGCCTTGGCTTCCCTCTCCGGGGTCTGGGCCAGTGGGTCGCGCTTGGCCTCCAGCCATTCGGCGGCCAATTGGACCAAGATCCCGAAGCCCCGACCGTTAACCAGCGGGCGCCCCAGGTACTCGTAGGCCTCCAGGGGCTCGATGGCGGCCACCCGGCCGTCCCTGACCCGGACCGCGGCCCGGTCCCGGAAGACGGCTATGTCAAAACTGGCCGGATATTCATAGCTAAGGCCGGTCAGGGGCACCGGATCCCCCACGGCGTGGCTAAGATCCCTTCGGTCGATTTTGTTCACGGTCAGATCGCCCAGGCTGTGGTAGTATTCCCCGAAAACCTCGCGGCGGGCCCGCGGGTCACCGGAAACGAAGCCGTGGCGGATGTCGGCCGGGGGGCCCGCGGCGGTGACGATGCCGCCGCCGGAAACGTCGTAGCCGTCCAGCAAAACGAAGCGCCCGGTGGCCTTGTGCTCCGAGAAAGGGTCCATGGGCAACGGTTTTTTGAGGCTAAGCACGACCACGGCCACCCCGTTTTGCCCCACTTGGCCCTTGGCCGGTATGGGGGCCAAGAGAGACGAGTCGATGAGGTTGACGATCTCGTCCACCCGGGCCTCGGTCTCGGAAGTGGCCAGTTTTAGGCGGTAGAGGGAACCCAGCCGGAGGGGTTGGCGGCCCAGCCAAAAGATCGAAGCCTTCAGGCGATCGGCGACCGGCGGCGGACTTTCGGGAAGGCTTATGACCTCGCCCCGGCGGTTATAAAACTCGTCGGCCACGATCAGGCCCACCGATTCCCCGTAGC
>JAIRNQ010000268.1 GCA_031257955.1 Deltaproteobacteria bacterium
GCCTCGCGCATGAGACTGTGGTTGAGGAAGGGATCGAGGGTGCGCAACTCGTGGCCTATGGCCAGCTGGAGGGTGTCCCGCCTTTCGGAGAGGGGCTGGTGGGTGAGGGCGATGCGATCCAGGCGCTCCCGGTAATCCTGATGGCGCTGGGCGGTGGAAAGCTTGGTCATCTCGGTCAGAAAATTTATGGCCACCGTTAGGCCCAAGCCGGGGTGATCTGGGAGTTCCTTTACCACCGCTCGGTTTTCGCAGAACTCGGCCAAGGCGTTGGCCGGGTTGAAGGTGATTAGGAATAGGGGGATTTTGTTGGCCTTGGCCCGTTCGGCCAGGGCCATAAGCTGAAGGGTGCTGTGCCATCCGGTAACGATGGCGATTAGGCTGTCGTCCGGGAGGGATTCGATTTCCTCTTCGGCCAGGCCGGGATCGTCGCTGCCTAGGTATACCCCGGGCCGCTGGCGGCTGAGGGACCATTTTAGGCGGACGGCTTCGGAAGCCGCGTCCGGTGAGGACAAGAGGTGTATCTTTCTCGCCGAAACCAAGTGGTTGGCCAGGGCGACGAAGTCGGGGTTTTCCCTAAGCTCCACGGTCATGGCCGTAAGGGGATCGGCGCTACCGTTGAGGCTGACGGATTGGGAGACGGCCAGGTGGGCGGTCACGAAATCCCGGGCGGCGTCCTGAAAGTCGCTGTAGCCTTCGTAACCCAGATGGTTAGAGAAGCGCATAATGGTCGATTCGCTAACTTGGGCCTCGGCGGCCAGTTGGCGGACGGTTTGGAATATCATCCGCTCCCAGTTCTCGAGGACGTGCTCGGCCAAGGCGCGCAGTTTCTTGGGCATGCGGGGGAGCTCGGCATCGATGGCCGAAAAAACGCCGCCGCTGGGTGGTTTCCGAATGGGCATGGTTCCCCTCAAGAAAATTACATACGTGTTTTTATTGTAGACGGAAGACGGGGAAAAAGCAAGATTTTGTTTTTTATTGGCCGATATAAAAATTTTTGTTTCAAAAATGTTGACAGGTGTTTTTTTATTTGGTAATTTTGTCACATCGTAAGACAAGTCCATACGCCGAATCGAAAACCGCGCCGGAAATTTGTTCCTATCTTGGCCCCGGCTCGCTAACTGACCAAAAAATCGTTGAAAAACCCAACGTTAATTCAACATGGGTTTCATTTCGGCTTTTGGGTGCCCAGGGATGACCGGGTATTACGCCAATCGAGCCAAAGGGCATTAGATCTCCGGGACCGCGTCCCCGGTAAGCGCCAATGCCCACGTAAGTTAACGGAAAACCAAACGAAGGCTAACCGGGGAGGGGTTATGGGGACGCCTCCCGGTGGGAGTCGCCAGGGTCGGGGCGAGGGAAGGGCCTTCCGTTGGCCAAGGGCCGAAAGTGATAACACAGATATTATTTTCGGCTCATTTAAATTTATAGCAAAACATATGTTTCGCTATTGTTTTCAAAGGAGAGTTCCATGAGCGAAAAAACGGAACAGGGCGGGATCTCAAAAATGAATTGGTTGGGCATCGTTTTGTTGGCCTTCAGCGGCGGGACGATCTATATGATGCCCTACGCCAGATCCAGCTATTACGACGCCCTGATGCAGGGACTGGGGGTAACCAATACCGAGCTGGGCATGATAACCAGTTTCTTCGGGCTCCTCACCATTATTTGCTACTTTCCGGGAGGCTGGCTGGCCGACCGTTTTTCGGCGAAAAAACTTTTGACGGTAAGCTTTCTGACCAACGCCATATTGGGCTTCTGGTACTCGAGCTTGCCCTCTTTCTCCGTGGTTATCTTTATCCACGTCCTCTTTGGCGTCTTCTGTACCTTGACCTTCTGGGCCGCCTTTATAAAGGCTACCCGTTTATGCGCCCCGCCTGAATCCCAAGGCAAAGCCTTTGGCTTCGTTGAGGGTATCCGGCGAATCATTTCCACCGGCATCGGTCTGGTGGGGGCTTGGCTTTTGGGTTTGGCCGCCGACCCGGTGGCCGGCGTAAAACACGTTTTAATGTTTTATGCCGCCATGAATGCCGTGGTCGGCCTTGGCATTTTGTTCTTGATGAAGGAATACGACACGACTGGCGGCGCCAAAACGGGAGCTTCCCTAGGCGACATCGTAAAAGTTGCCAAAATATCTGAGGTTTGGTTGATAGCCATCATTGTCTTCATGGCTTACGTGTCTTTTAGGTCCCAAGACATCATGACCGCTTATACCACTAACCTTTGCGGCTTGAGCGGATCCCTCGGGGCGGCGGTTGCGGCCATCCGTTATTACGGTCTGGGCTTCATGGCCATACCCGGCGGGGTTATCGGAGACAAGTTTGGCTTCGCCAACACCATGATCGGCGGCTTCGTAATCGTTATCCTCACCAATATTTTGTTTATCCTCTTTCCGGGAACCCCGGCCTCCGTGGGCTTCTTTATCGTGATAATGCTGAGTTTCATGGCCGCCCACTTCGGTATGCGTGGAGTTTACTATGCCCTAATGACCGAGGGCATGGTCCCGGTAGCCGCCACCGGCATTGCCACCGGAATCATAGCGACCTTGGCCTACTCCCCGGACATCTTCGCCCCCCTGTATCAGGGAGCTTTGCTGGACGCCTTCGGGAAAGACAAGCACACCGGCTACAACTACATATTCATTATCTCGATTGTGACCGCCGTCATGGGCATTGGGCTTAGCATGTATTTCAAAAGCCGCGTAAGGGTTAAGGCCGCCGCGGCCGCTTCGGCCTCAGCCTTGCCCCAGACAGCCTGAAAACGGTAATGGCGATTATATAACGCGTAAAGCGCCACCGTCGGGGCGACGTCGATCGGGGGCCGGGAAAGGGCCGCTGAGTTTGGGCGTCGCCCGGTAGGCGGGGCGGCAGAGGAGACGAAATGATAAACCGACTGCTCGTATACAGCCCGGAGGATCTGGCTAAGATCCACCGGGCCACTTTGAGAATACTTGGCGAAGCGGGAGTGTCTTTTCCCGGCGGGCCGGCCCTGAACGTCTTTCGCGAGAATGGCTATAAGACCGACGGCGACAAAGTATTCATTGACGGGGACCAGCTGGACAAGGCTTTGGCCACCGTTCCCAAGACGGTACCGCTGGTGGCCCGGAACCCGGAAAAGTCCATGCTTTTGGGCGGCGGCCCGCCGGTGCTTTTGGGTACCACCGGTCCCCCAAAGCTGCTTCAAGCCGACGGGACCATGCGCTCCGGTACCCTGGTTGACTACGAAAACACCCAAAAGCTTTCGCAAAGCTCAAAAGTCCCCCAGACGGCGGCCTATAAGGCCATTTATCCCCAGGACATAAAGGCCAGCTCGGCCCACCTGGACATGCTCTTTCGGACCATAACCCTGACCGATCTGTTTGCCGGAGGGGACTCCCAGGAAGAGGTCAATACCAAGGACACCCTGGAAATGGTGGGGATGGTTTTTGGCGGTCAAGAGTTTTTAAAGAAAAACTGCGTGGTCAGGATTACCATAAGCGTCTTGAGCCCGCTGCGCTACGCCCCAGAGCAATCGGCCTCATTAATTAGGCTGGCCGAAAACAATCAGCTTTCGGTCGTCTCCAATATGGCCATGCTGGGCTCGACCTCGCCGGTGGATTTGCCTACCTCGTTGGCCTTGGGGAACGCCGAGATCCTGGCCGGGGTGGCGCTGACCCAGTTGGTCAGTCCCGGGGCCCCGGTCATTTACGGCAGTACTTCCTGCCCGGTGGACATGAAAGGCATGGCGGCCACGTTGGGGAGCCCAGAGACGCTTAGGATCTCCCACGGCTCGGTTAGCCTGGCCCGCCACTACGGTATTCCCTCCCGCACCGGCGGCGGACTTAACGACGGCTTTGCCGTCGACGCCCAGACGGCTACCGAGGCCGCCCTGGTTCTCCAGACGGCCATCGCCTCCGGCGCGGACTTTATCATGCACGCCTTTGGCATGATGGGGGGCTATATCGCTTGCAGTTTGGAGAAGTGGGTACTGGACGAAGAGATAGCCTCATTTATCTTGGATTCCCTAAAACCCTTGAACCTGACGGGCGAGATAGACGTGGAAGAGGTCATAAAACTTGGGGCCGGGGCCAATTACCTCATCCAACCAAGCACCATGAAAAGCTTTCGCGAGTTCCACCAGTTCAAGGTCTTTAACAAACTCCCGATGGATCTGTGGCGAAAGAAGGGAGGCCTTAGCCTAATCCAGGCCTGTCAACGCGAAGTTGAAAAGCGCTTGGCCGCATACGAAAAGCCGCCCATCGATCCCAAACTCGAGGCGGCCCTGGCCGAGTACGTGGCCAAACGCAAGGAATCCTTGTTTTAAGGCCGGATCCTTTTCGGCCTGGGACTTTTCGCACACGGCCAAAATCCATGGACCATAAGGTTCTCTGAGGCCAAGCCCTTGCCCCGCTTTGGAGGCAAGGCGGATGGAGGGAAATATGTTGAGCCATCCGGAAAACTACCTGGAAAAATTGTCGCCGGAGAAGCTCTCCAGGATACTGGACGGAAGTCTTTGGCTGCTTGAAAAAACCGGCCTTCAGGTACTGGACGAAAAGCTCTGGGAACTGGTTAAGGCCAAGGCCGGGGAGGGCGTCTTTCCTGGGGAGGACGGTAGGCTTCGGCTAAAGCCGGAGGCGGCCATGGCCCTTATCGCCAAAGCTCCGGCCGAGTGGAAACACCTGGCCAGGAAGAAGGGCGACTCGGTGACCTTTGGCGGTCGGAACCTCTGCGTGGCCCCGGGTTACGGGAGCGTTTTTATGGCCGACGCCCAAGGTCGCCGGAGGGAGGCGACCTTCAACGATTATGTTCGCCTGACCCGTCTCTCCCAAGCCTCCCCGATGATCGATTTATGTTCGGCCATATCGGTCGAACCTTCCGATGTCCCGCTGGAAAAACGTCCTGAGACAATGACGGCGGCTTTGCTTTTAAACTCGGACAAACCAATCATGGGTGCCGTGACCGGGGCCGAAGGGGCGGCCAAGAGCTTCGCCGCCGCCGAGATCGTCTTGGGCGACATCACCGATAAACCGTGGCTTTTGGGGCTCATCAACATAAACAGCCCCCTTAGGCTTGACGAGCGGATGGGTGGGGCCCTTCGGGTTTACCTGGAAAAGGGCCAGCCGGTGATTTTTACCCCCGGGGCGACCATGGGCGTGACCGGCCCGGCGACCGTGGCCGGCAATATGGCCCAGTCCTACGCCGATCTTATCGGGGCCACGGCTCTATGCCAAATCGTTAAACCCGGCCACCCGGTTATCGTCGGAAACGGTGGCTTTGGCGGGAACCTACACACCGGAAGCCCCGGCTACGGGCGTCCGGAAAACTCCCTGGCCTCTATCGTCGGGGGGCAGATTGCCAGAAAGCTCAAGCTCCCTTACCGTTGCTCGGCGGCGGTTACCAGTTCCATGATTCCGGACGGCCGGGCCCAGCTCGAGCACGCCGTTACCGCCGCCGGGGCTTGGGCCGGCGGGGCCAATTTAGCCCTCCAGGCCGCCGGCATTCTGGATAGCATAAACGCCATGAACCTTGAGCAATTCGTTATCGATCTGGAGATGTGGGGCTATTACGAGCGTCTGAGCCGGCCGATAGAGATTGACGACGAACTGTTGGCCTTGGAACTGATTGCGGAGGCCCCAGCCAGCTACATGGCCAGCCCGCATACTTTGAAGCATTTTAAACGGGAGATTTACGAGCCAATATTTGGTAAACCCCAAAAACCGGAATCCATAAGGGAGATCGGCGAGCTGGCCCGTGAGCGCTTGGCCAAGATTGAATCCGTGTCACCGGACATAGAACCCATCGATCCCGGTGCCCTGTCTGCCCTAAAACAATTCCTAATTGGGAACGACCCGTCATTCGCGGCTTTCGTAAACAAACATTTTCCAAAATAGGTGTGATCATGAAACGCGCGACCCTACTGGCCTTCATTCTTTTGGCTTCGTTCTTTTCGTGTCTCTTGGGGAGTCCGGCGCTGGCCGTTCCCGACACGCCTTTCAAGGTGGCCGTGGTGGAATTTTATCCCACCCTAAACGATCGGGACGGTAACCTTCCCAAACTGGCCGCCGCCGTCGAGGAGGCGGCCTCCAACGGCGCCAGGCTTATCGTGGCTCCGGAGATGTCCACCACCGGCTACGCTTACGTTAGCCGCGAGGCCATCGCTCCCTTCGTGGACACCGTCCCAGGAAAGGCCACCGAGATTTTGTCGGCCATCGCCGCCAAACATAAAACCTATATCGTCATTGGCCTGGCCGAGAAAAACCCCGAAAACGATCTCTACCACAATTCCTCGGTTCTGATCGGCCCCGAGGGCGTGCTGGGCGTCTACCGCAAGAGCCACCAGTGGGAAACCGAGGAACATTGGTCCAGTTGGGGCGATCTCGGGGTCCCGGTCTTCGAGACTGAGCTGGGCAAGATTGCCATCAATATCTGTTTCGACTCGGCCTTCTTTGAGCCTCCCAGGTTGGCCGCCTTGGCCGGGGCCGACATTCTGGCCTTTCCCACCAACTCCACTTCCCAGGCCGTCTGGGCCCTTCAGGCCAGGGCCCTCCAAAATGGCTACTTCATACTGAGCGCCAACCGCACCAACACCGAGCTGGACTTTAGCATGATCGGGGCCGGGGCCGTTTGGTCACCGGAGGGAAAGCTTCTGGCCGAAGCGCCACTAATCAAGTCAAAAGAGGAAGACGTAAATGAACCTACCATCATTTATGCCGATATTGACCCCAAGCTCTACGACAACCAAGCCAAACGGCGTCTGGCCGATCGACGTCCGGAGATCTACAAAGATCTCCTCCTGAAGGTCAGCCCCTGGGATTACAAGGCCACCTCGGAACCCAAGGAAGTTACCGCCTTGAGCCTGCAGTACGCACCCCTGGCCGACCCGGCCAAGGCCTTGGCCAAGATAGAAGCGCTCATCGCCGCCGAGCTTAAGAACGGTCCGGTCGATTTGGTTGTCCTCCCGGAGTACGCCTTAACCGGACCGCCCAAGGACGCCAAAGCGGCCGCCGCTTGGGCCGAAGCCTCAGAGGGCCCGAACTTTGCCTCCCTGGCCGCCCTGGCCAAAACCAACTCATTTCACCTAGCCTTCGGTTTTATCGAGAAAGAGGGCGACAAACTGCGTTCAACCGCCGCCCTTATCGGCCCGGACGGCCAAACTTTGGGCCTTTATCGTAAGACCCATCTCATCGGGAACGAGAAAGATTGGGCCGCCCCCGGCGATTCTTTCCTTATCGTCCCCACGGCCTTGGGCAAGATCGGCCTGATGCTGGGTGGGGAAGAGACCTTTCCGGAAGTGGCCGGCATTCTGGCCGTCAAGCGCTCCGACATCATAGCCATTCCGGCGGCCTGGGATCTTTCTTATGGGGCCACTTTGGCCGCTAATGGCGAAATGACCAAAAACCCCTATCCGTCTTGGGCTTCGAGCCTTTGGGATAGCGTGGCCCTGACCAGCCAAGCCTATACGGTGGTCGCTAACTTCGGTGGAGGCGAGCCAACTTTTGCCGGGGCCGGCGGCCTCTACGCCCTCGATCCCCTCTACGGCTTGGACACCACCGACTTGGCCCCGGTCGGCGCCGAAACCGCCCACCGGGTTAAGTTTACCACCCTGGCCAAAGACTGGTGGTTTAACCAGTATTATTCCACGGCCATGAGACGCCCGGAAATGTATCTGCCGCTCATAACAAAAACCGAACCCAAGCCATAAGGTACCGCAAAAGTACCTATCGCCCATAACCAAAACAAATCACCGGCCACGGTCAGCCAAAAATCCTTATCGCTCATGACCAAAAGCGATCTCCGGCCACGATCAGCCGGACAATGTATTTACCGCTTATGACCAAAACAGATCCCCCGCCGGCCAAGTGACTTGGCCAACCGCATTCTGACGGTCAACCCCCGCCCCGTGGGGCTTGGCCGACGGGGCAAATCAAGGAGGTATTGAATGCGCATAGGATATTCGGAAAACAGCGTCCCCAGGGTTAACGTTCTCGATGGGGAACGCATAGAAATGATTCGCCAAGCGGCCTTTAGGATTTTGGAGGAGACCGGGGCCAAGCTCATGCATGAGGAGGCCCGCAAGCTCTTAGCTTCCGCCGGGGCCCGGGTCAAGGGCGAGATCGTCAAAGTCCCTCGGTACATCGTCCAGGGGGCCCTGGCCACTTGCCCTCAAGGCTTTACCATTTATAATCGGGAGGGAAAGGCCTGGATGAACATGTCTCCCGGCTGGGTTTATTACGGCACCTCCACGGCCAGCCCCAATACCCTTGACGCCGAGACAGACCTCATCCATCCGACCACGGTCAGAGACATTGGGCTGGGGGCCAAGATCGCCGACGCCCTCCCCAACATCGACTGGGTCATGCCCTTTGGATCCATAGTTGACGTCCCGGGCCTTACCCCGGACATCTACGAGTTTGACGCCGTGGTCCGCAACACTTCCAAGCCGGTGGTCTGCTGCGGCTATTCCGGCCGGGGGACTGAATTGGTCTACGAAATGGCCGCCTCGATTGCCGGAAGCCTGGACGATCTTATCGAACGGCCTTACGTAATCATGTACCCCGAGCCCATATCGCCCTTGGTCTTCTCCAAGATGGTGGTGGACCGTATCTTTGCCTGTGCTTCCCTGCGACAGCCGCAAATACCCTGCGGTTCTACCGGTCGCGGTACCACCGCCCCCATGACCATGGCCGGCATGCTGGCCCTCTCCATCGCCGAGTCCCTCTTTGCCATAACCCTTACCCAGCTCAAAACCCCCGGCGCTCCCATTTTTATGGCCGGTAACGTCGGGAACGCCAACTTGGCCACGGCCACCACAGCCATAATTCCTCCCGAGCGAACCCTGGCTTACATGGCCCAGGCCCAAGTGGCCGCCTCCTTCGGTCTTCCGACCTGGGGCTTGGCCGGGGCCACCGAATCCAAGACCCTTGACGCCCAGGCCGGGGCCGAGGCCGCTTTTAGCCTCATGGGCCAAACCCTGGGCGGCTCGACCATCATCCATGACGTCGGTTACCTCGATAGTGGCATGATTTGCTCGGCGGACATGCTGGTCCTGGGCGACGAACTCATCGGATGTGTGCGCCGGATCATGAGAGGCGTCCCGGTTAACGAATACGAGCTGGCCCTGGAAGTCATAAACTCCGTGGGCCCGGGAGGTAACTTCACCCGCCTCAAGCACACCGCCGAGAACTGCCGCAAGGACTACTGGAAGCCGACCGGGGTCTTTTACCGCGAGCCTTACGGTAACTGGGAAAAGGAAGGGTCCCTCGACACCAAACAAAGGGTCCGCAAGAAAACCCTTAAAATCTTGGCCGAACACCAACCGCCCCCGCTCCCGGACGCCAAACTGGCCGTCCTGGACACCATCAAAACCCGGGCCATTAAGGAACTCGCCGAAATGCGCCAGTATTAATCTTACTCGATGGCTCTCTACCGCCGCGCCTGATTCCCCAGAACGGCGGGACCCCTCAGAGCCAAGACTCTCACCGCGGGCAACCGAGGAGCTGGTGGGCACGCGCCAGCAATGAGCCACCTTGGCGAACCCGCGTCTAACGCCCGGGCCCAAAAGTCTCGGGCGATAAAACGAAGGGCCGGATCGTCCTCGCGATCTGGCCCTTCGCCGTTTGGGTAAAAAAAAGACCCGAACCATGGCCCGAGCCCATTAACAATTTAACTTTATTGGCGTCCCCAACCGGATTTGAACCGGTGTTGCCGGCGTGAAAGGCCGGTGTCCTGGACCAGGCTAGACGATGGGGACGAAAAGCAACTTGAAACGAATTCCATGCGCCAAACGATAAAGCCAGTAAAGACCAACCGAATCGGCTTAACAAACAAATATAGCTTATTTTGCGGCCAATAGCAAGAGATTTTTTGACAATTTGACAACGGGTGAATATTAAAAATGCTTGCGTTATCGATCGCGATATCTGTAAGAATTTCCTGCTTGGCGTTAGTCCATAGTGCCGATAAACCGCGTCCACAACGTTTGGCACCCAACGATTACTTTTGAGCTTTGTCATAAGAGTTACGATGGTCTGTATTGAGTCTAGATTCCACCGCATCCCAGGATGTTTCACCCTTCTCTGGACCACGGACCCGTACAAACTTTCAACGGCGCCACTCCCAATGAAATATCCTTTTGCCAGATAAGCGTCATAATCAATAATGTCGATATTGTTCTCAATATATTGCGCAAGATTATGAGTAGCTCTTGATAACTGTTTTTTGCCGAGAGCATTGTGCCGGTATCGGTGGCAAGCTCTTTGGGAGTGACGCCTTGATCGACTTTAGCGTTTCGCGATTGCCAGCCAAGTTAATCCCTGCCCTATCTTCCCTTCCGCTCGCCAAATCACCATCTCTGGCCGTTGCCAAGCAGAGGATTTTGTGGCATAGTTAATGTGGAAATATGGAGAACGCCACGGTTTTCCGGCTGAGTTTGGGGCACGATTGGACTGGCCGGTATTCCCCTTTTTACTGGCCCTAGGCGGGAGCGGCATAATGAGCGAGACATTGAAAGCGAAACGGCTTCCCCTTGGAAATCAAACATTCGCTGAAATCATTAACGAAAACCTTTTGTACGCCGACAAAACCAAGTTCATAAGCGATCTCATACTGAGCTCGGAGAAGAACTATTTTCTGTCCCGGCCCCGCCGTTTTGG
>JAIRNQ010000309.1 GCA_031257955.1 Deltaproteobacteria bacterium
ACGCCATGACCGGCCAGGAATCGGTCAACATCGCCTCGGACTTCAACAAAAAACTGATCCTGACCGGGGTAATCCTGACCAAGATGGAGGGCGACGCCAGGGGCGGCGCGGCCATGAGCGTTCGGGCCGTGACCAACACGCCCATCAAGTTCGTTGGCGTCGGCGAAAAACTTGACGCCCTTGAGCCTTTCCACCCGGACCGGGTGGCCTCGCTCATACTGGGCATGGGCGATCTGTTAAGCCTCATCGAGCGGGCCAAGGAGCAAGTCTCCGAGGAAGAAGCCGAGCGCATGGCCGACATGCTTCAAAAGGGCGAATTCTCCCTGGACGACTTCAGAAAACAGATAGTCACCCTTTCCCGTTTGGGCGGTGTCGAGTCGCTCCTGAGCAAGATCCCCGGGCTGGGCAAACTTAAAAAAATGTCCCAGTTCACGCCCAACAACGAAATGATGCGCGGCATCACGGCCATGATTGACTCGATGACCGCGGAGGAACGCCGCGACCACACGATAATCAACCCCAGCCGGCGCAAACGCATTGCCAAAGGCAGTGGGCACACTTTGACCGACGTCAACCAGCTCTTGGCCAATTTCGCCGAGGTCCAGAAGGTCTTTAAGATTACCTCCCGGGCCGGGGGCATGGAGGCCTTGCAACGCAGCCTCATGAGCGGTAACCTTTCTGCCTTGGCCAACTTGGCGGGCAGGGCCAACCGCATGGTCCCCGGCCACCCCGGGCAAAAAAGGCGTTGAACGGGCCCGGCCCGATTTTAGTCATTCGCCGGTGGCCGCGAGGCCGCCGGACGACCGGGCGGCCCATGGGTCGCCCTAGTTTACCGTGGCCGGAGGGCCACCGACATCGATGGAGATAGATTAACATGGCCCTAAAAGTCAGGCTGGCCCGGTTGGGCGCCAAGAAAAAACCCTATTACCGAATGGTGGTGGCCGACAGCGCCGCCAAGCGCGACGGACGTTTCCTGGATATCGTCGGTTTCTACGATCCCAACAAAAACCCGGCTTACGTGGAAGTCAAGCGGGAGCTTCTGGACTCCTGGCTGGCCAAGGGGGCCAAGCCCTCCGAGACGGTGGCCAGCCTCCTGAAAAAAATCCAACCGGTCTGAGCCACCGGCGGCCGGCGGCCGGGGCCCCTGGGCTTTATTTTGGCCCCTGGGCTTTAGCCTTTGGCCTGGGGCCTTGGCCGAGGCCAGGGCCCGCCTCTTTCGCGGTCATTTATGGCTAACCCAAATCTCATAACGGTAGGTCGGGTATTGCGGCCCCACGGGGTCCGCGGGGCGGTAAAAGCGGCCTATTACGGAGACGATCCGGAGGGACTGCTGGCCGCGCCCAGGATTTGGCTGATCCCCAAGGGGACCGGCCCGGACCGGGCCAAGACGCCCGATCCCATCCCCATCGAAGGGCACGGGGGCAAAGCCGTCCCCGGGGGCTTAATCCTCACCTTTGAGGGCGTCGCCACTCGGGAAGCCGCCCAGGCTTTGGGCGGATCCGAGTTGGCCCTGGCCAGGGAAGATCTGCCCGAGCCGGCGCCGGACGAATGGTACCAGGCCGACCTTCTGGGCCTTATGGCCGTTAGCGAAAGCGGCCGTGAGTTGGGCCGGGTTACCGGCCTGATGGACCAGGCCGAGTATTTGGTGCTGGCCATAGAATCCAGTCCCGGAGTCGGGCCTGGGGACGGGCCAAAGAAAGGGCCCGATCGCGGGCCTAAGCGGGAAATTTTGATACCCTTTACCGAGGACACGGTGACCGAGGTCGATTTGGTGGCCGGAAGGCTGGTGGTGGCCGAGTTGCCGGGCCTTTTGGATTGACGGCCCTCGCCATGGCCGACTTTGCCGTTCTCACCCTCTTTCCGCGCCTCTTCGACTCATTTTTGGCCGAGTCGCTCCTGGCTAAGGCCATCGCCAAAGGCCTTACCGCCGTTGAGATCATAGACGTGCGGGATTACTGCTTCGATCGCCACCGAACGGCCGACGATAGGCCTTACGGCGGGGGCCCTGGCATGGTAATCATGGCCGAGCCGCTGGCCTTGGCCCTGGAAGCCCTTTTGGCCCGGGGCGGCCCCAAACCGCTGGTCGTCCATCTTACCCCCTCGGGTCGGACCCTAAACCAAGAATTGGTCCGGTCTTTGGCCAAGCAAGAAAAAATCGCCTTGGTCTGCGGCCGCTACGAGGGGATCGATCAAAGATTCGTTGATAGTTTCGTCGATCTGGAGATCTCGGTCGGCGACTATGTCCTAAACGGCGGCGAAGTTCCGGCCATGGCCATCATCGAGGCCACGGCCCGGCTCCTGCCCGGCTTCATGGGCCACCCCGGCTCCACCCTGGACGAGAGCCACGGCTACGGGCTTTTGGAACACCCCCTCTACACTAGGCCCCAGGTCTGGCGGGGCCAAGCCGTCCCCGACATCCTCCTCTCCGGCAACCACGCCCAGATATCCGCCTTCCGTTTGTCCGAGGCCGTGGCCAAGACCCGCCTTGTTAGGCCGGAGCTTTTGGATAACCCCAACCTGGTCGATCAAGTGGCCCAGGCCCTGGACGGGAAGCGGCCCGAAAAGCCCCCCAAGGCGGCCAAAACCCCGCCTGGGCCCAAGAAGGCGCCGACCCCGGATCGGCCCGGGCGCTTGGCGGCCACGACCGCCCAAAGCGACGGTGATGTTATGTCCCATAAAGAAATCAACGGCAAGGCTTACCCCGTCGACGAGGAGGGTTTCCTTCTGGACCACGGCCTCTGGGACGAGGATTGGGTTAAGCGCGTCTCCGACGAGGAAGAAATCGAGGAAATGACCGAAGACCACTACGCCGTCTTGGAGTCGCTCCGCGAATACCACGTGGAACACGGCGTCCCGCCGAGGGTCAAAGACATGACCAAGGTGACGGGCTTTAAGATGAAGTACATTTACGAGATGTTCCCCTCGGGGCCGGGCAAGGGGGCCTGCAAGATGGCCGGACTGCCCAAGCCCGAGGGCTGCGTCTAACCGCCCGGGCACCGGCTTCGGGGGCGCTTTTGGATGGGAGGAATTATGGGCCCAAGCCTTTGGCTTAAGGCGGACGACTTGCGGCGTTACGGTCGGTCGTTTGAGCGGGAGATGGCCAAGTTTTTGCCGGGTCGTAGATTTTCTGTCGGGCCCTTTCCCGAGGACTGGGCCCTGGCCACGGCCAGCGTCAAGCTGCGGGGTCAGGTGGTGGGTTTGGCCTCCATGGGCCTAGCCCTGGCCTCCGACCGGGCCGCCGATCGGGCCTCCGACCGGGCCGAGGAGGGCGACGCCGACGAGGCGGCCTTGGCCATCTGGCCGACTTTGGTCGAAGCGGCCCTGGAAAAAGTCGCGCTAAAAAAGGCCCTGGTCACCGATTCGGCCACCGGGCTAAATAACGAAGCCCACTTTAGGGCCAAGCTCGGCAAGCTAATGTTCCCCTCACGCTCCGGCCCCAGGGCCCTGGGGCTTTGGGACGGGACCGACTCCCAGGCCTTGGTATTGGCCCTGTCGGAGATCGGCGGCGACCGCAGGCTCTCCCGGGAGGAGTTCATCCGCCTAGCCCGGGCCCTTAAGGCCGTGCCCGATTCCATTAGCTTGGCCCGTTTGGGCGACCGGCGTCTGGGACTCCTTTTTATGGCCGGCCCGGCCGAGGCCCAGGCGCGCCTGGAGCGGGTTCGGGCCAAGGCCCCCAACTTGGGCCTTAGCGGGCCCTATCTTTGCGGCTACGCCCTCTTTCCCCAGGATCTGGCCCTCGATCCGGCCGGGCCTTTCCTTAGGCCCAAGGACGCCGCCGAGGCCTTTCTGGCCAAGGCCGAGACGGCCCTGCGCTTCGCCTACGGCAAACCCAACCCCGCCCCCATCATCGGCTTTAACCAACTGGTCAACTTCCACGGCCAAATAACCCAAATTCTCCCCCAAAGCCGTGTTGTCATTAATCTGGGCACCCTCATGGGGGCCGTGCCCGGCCAAGTTTTTTCCGTCCTCTCCCACGGCGGCGAACCCAAGGGCGAGATCACCGTATTCGAGACCGGCGAGGCCTACTCGCTGGCCCACGCCCCGGAGAGCCGCTCCGGCCGCCTGGCCGCCGGAGACCGGCTGGCTTTCTCCCGGGTCGATTGGTCGGGCGGCCTACCGGCTTCGCCGGGGGGCTTGGCCGCCAAGAAAGCCCTGGAGGCCGAAGCCTTCGACAAAAATCTGGTTAAACTGGCCTCCTCCGACCGGCCGCTGGCCTTGGCCCTGGTCCGCCTGGACGATCACGAACGCCTGGCCGCCGTGGCCGGCGAGGAAGAGCTGGAAAACCGCCTAGCCCTGGTGAGCCTGGAGGCGGCCAACGGATCCAGCAAAGCCCCGGAGCTTCTGGCCCCGCGGGGCACCGGGACCCTGGCCCTGGCCTGGGCCGGGCTACCCTTGGAGGCGGTCAAGGAAGAGGCCGAAGCGCTGGTTCAGAGGCTAAAAAACAAAGCCCCGGTCTCGGTGGCCTTGGTCGGCTGGCCCAACCCGGTTTTGGGACCGGAGGATTTGATAGAAGCCGGCCAAAAGACCCTGGTCGAGTCGGCCATGGCCGGGCCGACCCAGGTGACGCTTTTCGGGCCCCAAACCCTAAACGTGGCCGGCGACAGGCACTTCGACGAGGGTGACATGGAACGGGCCATAGCCGAGTACCAAAAGGGCCTCATCCTGGATCCCGGTCACCTAAACCTACTGAACAGCCTGGGGGTCTGCCACGGGCGCTTGGGCGACCATGAGGCGGCCATAAACGCCTTCGACGAGGCCCTGGCCCTCTCCCCGGAAAACCTCATGGCCCACTTCAACAAAGGCTGCTCTCTCATCTACTCCGGGCGCCTGGAAGAGGCCGAAGTATCGCTGAAGGAAGCCTTGAAACTGGCCCCGAACAACTTCGAGGTTCTCTACCATCTGGGCAAAACCGCCCTGGAGCTGGGGCACTTGGATCTGGCCCTCCCCACCCTCTCCAAGGCCTCGGAGTCAAAGAACCAGAGGGGCGGTCTCTACCGCCTCCTGGGCCAAGCCAAGCTCCTCTCCGGGGACGCCGCCGGGGCCCTGGGCGCTTTCAAAAAAGCCGTCAAGCACAACCCCGACGACGCCGACAGCCTCTCGGCCCTGGGCGTACTGTTCCTCGAAAGCCACAACGACCGGGAGGTGGCCCTTTCGCTCTTTCAAAGGAGCGTTGAGCTGGATCCCACCAACAGCCTCTTCAGGCAACGCTTGGGCCGCCTACTCTTTTCCATGGGTGACTACAAGACGGCCGAACACCACCTCCGGGCGGCCGTGGACTATGGCTGCCGGGCCGAGGAAGTCCAAAACCAACTGGCCGCCCTGCTGGAAGGCCAGCTGGCCGGGGATACCCCCGACTTGGATTTTGGTGAATTGGCCCCCGATGGAAAGACCCCGGGGGCAATGGCTTCCGAGGCTCTTCCCTCCGAGGATCTGCCCTCCGAGGAGTTCCCACCTGGGGACGGGGCCCCTCCGACCGGGCCCGACGGCAACGACTGAGATTTTTCTTGGGGATTGACAAAAAGGCCGCCCGGGGCGTCCCAGGGCGGCCTTTTCTTTGGCGGGAGAGAGAACGAAAACCCATGGCCGGCACCATGGTCGGGCCATTGCCCAAGCCAATGGCCTAGCCAGGCGCGTGCCGAGTTTTACTCGGCGGCGTAAAGCTGAGTGGAGAGGTAACGCTCGCCGGTGTCCGGGAGGATGACCAGAACGGTTTTGCCCTTGTTTTCGGGTTTTTTGGCCAGCTCGGTAGCGGCGTGGAGAGCCGCCCCGGAGGAGATGCCGACCAACAGACCCTCGAGGGTCCCCACGTCCCGGGAGGCGGTGAAGGCGTCCGGGGTCTTGACCCGATAGATCTCGTCGACGACGGACGGGTTATAGACCTGGGGCACGAAGCCGGCGCCGATGCCTTGGATCTGGTGCGGGCCGGGCTTTTCGCCGGAAAGGACCGAGCTGTCGTAAGGCTCGACGGAGACCACCCACAGTTTGGGATTGTCCTTTTTCAGCACCTCGCCCACGCCGGTGATGGTACCGCCGGTCCCGACGCCGCCGACGATAATGTCGACCTTACCGCCGGTATCCTCCTTGATCTCCACGGCCGTGGTGGTCCTGTGGATCTCGGGGTTGGCCGGGTTGTTAAACTGCTGGGGGACAAAGGAGTTGGTGATCTGGGTCTGCAGCTCCTCAGCCTGGCGGATGGCCCCCTTCATGCCCTCGGAACCGGGCGTCAGCTTAAGCTCGGCACCCAAGGCGTAGAGGAGCTTCCGGCGCTCAAGGCTCATGGTCTCGGGCATGACCAGGATGATCTTGTAGCCCTTGGCCGCCGCCACGAAAGCCAAGCCGATACCGGTGTTACCGCTGGTGGGCTCGATGATGGTGGTGTCCTTGTTTATAAGACCCTTTTTTTCGGCGTCCTCGATCATGGCCAAGGCGATGCGGTCCTTGACGCTGCCCAGGGGGTTGAAGTACTCCAGCTTTGCCAGGAGATCGGCCACAACGCCCTTTTGCTTGCCATAACGGTTGAGCCGCAGGAGCGGGGTTTTGCCGATGAGGTCGGTTAAACTTTCAGCGATCTTGGTCACGATTCACCTCGTAGTGTCGAAGATATTGGCGCGCGGGCACCAAAAAACGATTCCTTGGCGACGCCAAAGGCGCCGGGTTTATTGGATGGCCTTAAGGCTCAAAACCAAAAAAAAAGCCAAGGGCACCTTCCGGTACGCTTGGCCTTCAGCTTTTAACTGATTGGCTGCCAAACCAGCGTGGCTCGTTTGGCGCTCTAAGCGGAAAAACAAAGCTTTCCCGCTTTAAATTGGTTTTCGGCGGTCGCGGCCGCCGGGGTTAAAACTACCCGTTACGCTCCAATGATATATTCAGCGGCGATCCAATGTCAACCTTTTTTTTTCGGTCGTTTTCCGTTACAATTAAAAACCTTTTTCGGGTACGGCAACTCACCGCAATCGCTAACGTTTTCCTGTCCCGTTGTCAAATCGGGCTTCGCCCGGGATCCGCCCAATTCGGCCCGCCCGCCCAAACTTAGAACTAAGTTTGGGCGTCCAACGGCCAAGGCCCGGCTATAAACAAACTCCGGCCCAAGTTTAAGCGGCCCGCCGGCTTCGGCCCGGTTTTAGTTTAGGACAAATTTCATGAATTTCGATTCTCTCTGCGTTCACGGGGCTAAGGACAAAAACAACCAAACCGGTTCCTTGGCCGTGCCCATTTATCAGTCGGCCACCTTCGCCCACCCGGCCGTGGGCCAAAGCACCGGCTACGACTACGCTCGCGTCCAGAACCCCACCAGGGAAGCCCTGGAGGCCCTTGTGGCCTCCCTTGAGGGTGGTAGTGAGGGTCTGGCCTTCTCGTGCGGTATGGCCGCTCTGGATGCGATTATGGGCCTATTTGAACCGGGGGATCATATCGTCTGTACCGACGATCTCTACGGCGGCTCCGTCCGGCTCTTCGACTCCCTGGTCAGGCGCATGGGCCTTAAATTCGACTACCTGGACACCAACTCCGCATCCGCCCTGAAAGGTGCCTTGCGCCCGGAAACCAAGGCCATTTTTCTGGAGACCCCCTCCAACCCCATGATGAAGATTACCGACATCGCCGCCGTGAGGGAAATCGTCGACCCCAAGGTCAAAATCATCGTGGACAATACCTTCCTGACCCCGGTCTTCCAGCTGCCCTTTAAGTTCGGGGCCGATATGATCCTCCACAGCGGGACCAAGTACCTGGGCGGCCACAACGACACCCTGGCCGGTTTCGTGGTCACCAACGACGCCGAGGACGCCGAAAAACTCCGCTTCATCACCAAAACCGTCGGGAGCGGCCTTACCCCCTTCGACAGTTTTCTAATCATCAGGGGCATCAAAACCCTGGCCCTGCGCATGGAACGGGCCCAAAGAAACGCCCAGGCGGCGGCGGAATTTCTCACCGGCCACCCCAAGGTCACCAAGGTCCTCTACCCTGGCCTCCCGGGACACCCCGGGGGCAATCTGGCCCAGGCCACCGGCCACGGGGCCATGATCTCGTTTGAGGTGGACAGCCCCGAAACGGCCAAACTGGTTCTGGAAAAAGTCGAAATGATCCTTTACGCCGAGAGCCTGGGCGGGGTGGAAACCCTTATCACCTACCCTCTCCTCCAAACCCACGCCGACGTCCCAGAGAATATCCGCGAGGCGCTTGGCATTACCGAAAGGCTCCTACGCCTTTCGGTGGGCGTGGAAAACTCCGACGACATTATCGCCGACCTTTCCCAAGCCCTGGCCTAAAGGCCTTCGCTTGGACACAAAACCACTTGGGGGGTGTAGATTAAAAAAAGGTTGCGTTTTGGGTCACAATGTCTGTAAGACTTTCCTGTCTGGTGTTAGTCCATAGTGCTGATATACCGCGGCTACAACGTCTGACTCCCAACGATTACTTTTGAGCTTTGTCATAAGAGTTACGATGTTCTGTATTGAGTCTAGGTTCCACCGCATCCCAGGAAGTTTCACCCTTCTCTGGACCAGGGACCTGTTAGAACTTTCAATGTCGCCACTGCCAATGAAATATCCTTTAGTCAGATAAGCGTCATAATCAATATTGTCGATATTATTCTCAATATATTGCGCAAGATTATGAGTGGTTCTTGATAACTGTTTCTTGCTGAGTGATTTTATCTTGGCTAGGGCTTCCGTGGTTTTACTTTTCTTCAGAAGGGCGCACACATCGTCTGTCCATGGTTTATATACTTTCTCGTCCAAAGCGAAGACTGCCTTAGCGAAATTTAAGACATTCTCACATAAATGCCAGTAATCCAAGATCTGTTGAGCATCGCAGAAAAATACATCTTTCATTTCTCGAATCCATGTCGCTCCATCACTAAGAAGAATAGTTTTTTCATATACACCATAACCATTGCGTAAGCTCATTGAAAACATTAATTTATGGAACTCACTAAGCTCTCCAATATATGACACAAAGTCCTTTTTCATAATTCTATGCCGCTTAACTCCATGTTTATCGGTCCACCAAAAAATGTTATCCGTGGAAAAAGCCATGCCAAGTTTATCTTCTCTCCAAGGATCCTTATTTGAGAGTCTATCAGGGCTAGATTTTTCTGGCCCCTTAGAATCTGTAGCTTCTCCATTGTTGTTGCTTTGGGAGTTATCCTCAGCTTTACGTTCTTTTCGGGTATGAACCATTGACCCAGCAACTTGAAGATACAATATATGTGGCCGTTTTTCCTTTGGGAAAAACAATTTACCTGTATTTAAAAGTGAATACGCACGTTCAGCCTCAATCTTTTCGTTTTCTAAGACAAGCTTTCCAACGGTATTGGTCACGGCTCGGATAGTATCATCGTTTACGATAATGCCAAGTTCGTTTAGGCGATTCTGAGCATCCTCATATGAGTCAGCCTTACATGCCTCTTTGGCCACTTTCAGAGTAGCGCCTAAAGTCATATCGAATGGAAGACGTGAAACACCGAGCTTTTCATCAACTGGGTAAACATAACCTTTATATCCCAAATTTTTAAGTCTTTGCGCATCTTCAACAGTTGACCCTCGTAAAGCTAACCTTTCATAATGGACCCTACCAACTAAGGTGACAATTGAATTTTTATAATAGCGCCAATTTTTAACCCTTATGCCTTTTTCACGGAGGTCGAGTTTTTTTTTAAAACGATACCCTCTTCGCCCAGCAGCCTTTTCATGAGAGTAAAGAGATTTTTTAAGTTGGAGTCCTGTATGAGCCGATTTTGTTCCAACAATAACCCCTCAATGTCAGCGAGGGAAAAAAAATTATCTTCCCGTGAGGTACCGTTTATTAAGGTATTTTCGGTAGCGCAGATAATGTCCAGAATTTCATTGATATGGTCAACGTTAAGGTTATTGCCATAGGTACCAATCAGTTCAGCAATTTTTAACCCTATTTTCTCAACCTTTTCTGGATCGATGGGTGGAGGATTATCGGTTTGTTTCTTATCTGTCATATGCTATAAGCCTCCTTCTAGACCCCGTCTAGCAGCTAAAAGCATTATAGCATGGAATGTCATATTTGTAACCTTTTTTTATCTACACTCCTTGGGGGGCAAGCGGTTGCCAAACCGGCCCTACCCGTGTCATAATCGGCTTTAGCGCGGTCCCATCCTATCGAGGCCAGCCATCTTTCCCACCTAACGCGGTACCCCATGAACAAATACGACTTTGATGAAATTATCCCAAGAACTAATACCAACTGCATAAAATACGACTTCGCCCTCGAAAGACGCATGCCACCGGATCTGCTACCGATGTGGGTGGCCGACATGGATTTCAGGACCCCGCCCGAGGTCATCGCGAGGCTGGAAAGCCTGGCCAGGCACGGCATCTTTGGTTACACCGAAGCCAAGGAAGACTACTACCAAAGCGTCAGCGGCTGGTTCAGCCGTCGCTTTGGCCACACTTTCTCCAGGGCCGACACGGTAAAAACCCCGGGCGTGGTCTACGCCTTGGCCAATGCCATCCGGGCCTTCACCGAGCCCGGGGATCCGGTCATCGTCCAGACCCCGGTCTATTACCCCTTTTCGGGGATGGTCCGAGAAAACGGCCGCCGCCTGATCGACAATACCCTGGTTTACCGCGACGGTCGCTACCACATCGACTTCGAGGATTTGGAGAAAAAAATCGTCTCGGAAAAAATTAAGCTCATGCTCTTCTGCAGCCCCCACAACCCGGTCTCCCGGGTCTGGGGCTTGGCCGAACTTATGGAACTGGGCCGCGTCTGCCTAAAACACGGTTGCCTGATAGTCTCCGACGAGATTCACTGCGACTTCGTCTTTGGCGGTCGCAAGCATTACCTGCTAACCCAAGCCAACGAAGAACTTAACGAGATCGCCGTAATCCTGACCGCCCCCAGCAAGACCTTTAACCTGGCCGGCCTACAGGCCTCCAACTGCTTTCTGCCCAACCCTAAACTCCGCCTCAAGTTTAAGGCCGAGATAAGCCGCTCCGGCTTCAGCCAGCTAAACGCCATGGGCTTGGCCGCCTGCCAAGCCGCCTACGATCACGGCGAGCCTTGGCTTACCGCCCTACTGGAATACCTCGAAGGGAACCTGGCCCTCTGCCGACACTTTTTCAAAGAACGCCTCCAGCCCCTCCAACTG
>JAIRNQ010000331.1 GCA_031257955.1 Deltaproteobacteria bacterium
TTTGGGCCCATTGTGAAAGGGGCGGTCTATCGCCATCGGGACAGACGGCGGGTTATAGGCCAGACGCTTAGACGAAGGGGAGGCCGTCTTAGAGCCGAAAGGCGGCCAACCGGTGACGGGAGACGGTTGGCGGGCCCCAGCGGTGCCAGCCATAACGGTAATCCGCCGGCCGCCCCGTCCGGGCACTGCCCAGGCTCATGTTGTCCTCGTAGGGCAAAGAGGCCAGGACGAGAACTCCCTGGGCGCGTTGGGTTATATCATTATCTTTAAAGGAAGAGGCGATGAAGAAGTTAAAACTTGGCATGCATACCTATACTTTGCATCTCTGGGGCTTTGGGCAGATTTGGTTCTCGCCCGGCGGGGAAACTTACGACAAGGAATTCGACTTGGTCGCCCTGATGGACAAGTCGGTGGAATGGGGACTGGACGGGCTACACGTCACCGGGACGGATCTGGAGACCCGCGACGACAAACGGCTGGCGGAAATCGCCAAGGCGGCCAAGGATCGGGGGCTCTACCTGGAATACAATTTTTCCCTAAACGAGGAAAGCGACAAGCGCATAAACGATACCTTCGCCAATGCCGCTTCGGTCTGCCATAAGCTCGGAGGGGATTTGGCCAAGTGCAGCCTGGACATACGCAGAACTGGGCCCGTCTACGGTAGTTGCATGCGGCCAGACGTTATGCGCCAGCTGGCTGACATACACGACCAGGTTAAAGCCGCCCTCCCGGAGTACGATAAATACGGCGTCCGTCTGGCCATCGAAAACCACACCGAAACTTACGCCGACGAGATCCTCTGGCTGGTCGACCAGATCAACCATCCCCTGGTTGGGGTCTGCCTGGACACGGTCAATTCCTTTCCCGTCCTGGAAGGTCCCGAGGTGGCCGTGGAAAAACTGGCCCCCAAAGCCATCTGCGTCCATTTTTGCGACCACAAACTGGATCGGGACGAATATGGGGCCAGGTTCCACGGGGTGGCCATAGGGGAAGGTGACATCGACTGCGGTAAAATTCTCGATTTGCTCCGCCGGGTATCGCCCTTGGATCGGATCACCTTTGAGATTGAGTGGGATAAAGGCAACGATAGCTTGGAAGAGGCAAAAAAGAAAGAAATGGACGCTTGCCTCAGAAGCATTAAGTACTGCCGGGAAGTACTAAAAATCGGCCAAGAGGATAAACTCTTTGGATAATACCATATTTAAAGTTTTAATGATTTAAATATTTACATATTAATAGTCAATTGGCCGCTTGGTCGTAAATCGACCCAAACGGCCACCCAAGACCATCCGGGATACTTAAGCCCGGTTACCTTCGCCGAGGCAATACCGCTTGGCCGTTAATCGTGCCCACGGAAGGCCAAAACCATCCGGGATACTTAAGCCCGGTTATCTTCGCCGAGGCAATACCGCTGGGCCGTTAATCGTGCCCACGGAAGGCCAAGACCATCCGGGAGACTTAAGCCCGGTTACCTTCGCCGAGGCAATACCGCTTGGCCGTTAATTGTGCCCACGGAAGGCCTAAACTGTCCGGGAGACTTAAGCCCGGTTATCTTCGCCGAGGCAATACCGCTTGGCCGGGCGTAAACCTTGAGCCCTCGGTCGAGTATACATATATCGCTTCCCCTAAGTTAATGGCCGGACGGTTATGGTTCTGGCTAGAATCCCAAAGGTGGAAAGGAGTATTAAACAATCGTCAAATAATCATTAACCATTCCATGCAAAAAGGATATACGCATGAGTGAAAAAGCTAAAGGTGTGGATTACACGATATTTGGGGGAACGGCCATAATATACTTGGCTTTGTTTATCTTCATAATCAGCGTTCCCACCACCGCTGAGAAGGCCATTAGCGCCACCCTCAATTTTACCTTTAACAAATTGGGCTGGTTTTATCTGCTGGGCTGTACCTTTTTTTTGGTAAGCCTCTTGATTCTGGCTTTGGGGCCCACCGGAAAGATTAAGCTGGGACAGCCCGAGGACAAACCGGAGTACAGTTTCGTTAGCTGGATCGGCATGCTCTTCGGTGCCGGCATTGGCGTTGGCCTTCTGTATTTTGGCGTCAACGAACCCATGAGCCATTTCCTAAACTCGCCCTTCTTTGAAAACGGCACTCCCGCCGCCTCACCGGACGGCTTGCGCCTGACTTACGTCCACTGGGGCGTCCATCCCTGGGCCATGTATGTGTCCTCGGGCTTGGCCATAGCCTACTTCAAGTTCCGCCGGGGGCTGCCCAACCGTATCAGTTCCTGCTTTGAACCCATGCTGGGAAGGGATAACCTAAACGGAAAATTGGCCAAGGTCATTGACATCTTCGCCTTGGTGGCCACGCTTTGCGGTATCGCCACCTCCGTCGGTTTTGCCGCCACCCAGTTCTCCGCCGGCTTTACCCGCCAATACGGTATGGAAAACAGCCTCGTAGTCGTGGCCATAGTTATCCTCATTATCGGCACCGTGGCCACCATATCGGCCATGAAAGGCGTGGCCAAAGGCATCAAATACATTAGCGACATGAACATGTGGCTGGTGTATATATTGATTATTTTCATGCTTATCGTAGGCCCCCGGGTCTTTAACATCAATCTCTTGCTTGAGGCGGTGGGCAAATACTTTAACCAACTGATCGCCACCAGCCTCTATACCGACGCTCCCGGAATCGTGGCCGAAAAAATGGGCTGGAACTGGGTTGGCGGTTGGACGGTCATGTACTTCGCCTGGTGGTTGGCTTTCGCCCCGTTCGTGGGCGGATTTTTGGCCGACATTTCCAAGGGTCGCACCATCAGGGAATTCATCCTTTCCTGCCTCTTGGCCCCGACCGTTCTATGCTTCGTCTGGTTCGCCTTCTTTGGCGGCACGGCCATAGAAGCCACCCTTACCGGGAAAATAACCCCGGAAGTGGCCCAGTCCATGGTCAGCAATTCGGACGAGTCGCTATTCATTATGCTCAGCGAGCTGCCCATATCGACCATCTCGATTGTCGTGGCCCTGACCATGTCCCTGACCTTGATCATCACCTCGGTTAACTCCGGCACCTACGTCATGGGCGTCATGTCCAGCGGGGCCAATATGGCCGAGCCGACCCTGTGGATTCGGGGTTTCTGGGGCGCCTACATTTCCATCAACTCTCTCCTCTTCCTCTGGGTGGGGGGCATGCAAGCCCTACGAAACTCTTCGATGGTTGCGGCCTTTCCCTTCCTGATTATTCTGATCTTGATGATAATCAACACCATGATAGCAATCAAGAAGGAGGAAAAGGCCAAAGAACTTGTCGTTACTTGAGTTCGCTACCCGTGGGTGGGGGACCCATCGGACTGGGTCCAGTCAAGCTTTCCGCAAAAGCTTGCCCGCCAGACCATTACCGGCGGCCCGTTGAGAGCCTATCGACTTATGGCCGCCGGCGAACCATGATTCTCATGATTGACTTTACGTCGACAGATAGGAGGTAAGTATTATGGGGAGAGGTTTTTTAATTGATGAATTGCGTTTCACTCCCCGCATAGAAATTTTAAGCGACGCGCAGATGGATCGCTTCCACGACGCGGCTTTGGAAATCCTGGAGAGGATGGGCATTCGCATGACCCACCCCAAAGGTCTGGAGCTACTGGACGCCGCCGGCTGCAAGGTCGTTAACAACCAAGTTTATTTTCCGCCCTGGGTGGTGGAAAAATACCTGGCCTTGGCCCCACACCGGCTGAGCCTGGGTAACCGCGACAACACCAGGGCCGTCCAGCTCGACGACCGTCGTTCCTACTTCGGCCCTACACTGGACTGCATCTTTTATCAGGATCCCGTAACCGAAGAGCGCTCCCCTTGCGACAGCAAGCACGTCAAGATCATGAGCCGGCTTTGCGACAAGCTCGATAACTATACCTGGAACATGACCTTGGGTTTGTGTAACGACTATCCGCCGACCATGGCCGACAAGGTGGCCTCCCGGCTGGCCATTGAATTCTGCCGCAAGCCGACCGTCTGCTGCTGCGCCGACGTCAGGAGCTTGGAACAGATCTACGAAATGGCCGTGCTCTGCCAGGGCGGGGTTGACGAGTTCGAGCGCCATCCCTACCTTCTCCATTTGGCCGATCCCGTTTCGCCGCTTCTGTACTACGATCCGGTGGTGGCCAAGATGATCTACTGCGCCGAGAAGAAGATCCCGCTGATCAACTATCCCGGCATCCAAGCCGCCGGCACTTCCCCGGCCACCTTGGCCGGGACCATCGTCCAGGCCAGCGCCGAAGCCCTGTCGGGGCTGGTGCTGCACCAGATGGCCAACCCTGGCGCCCCCTTCATCTACGGGGCCTTCGCCACCATCATGGACATGCGAACCACCGTATTTTCTTACGGGGCCATTGAAATGGCCATGATGGTCGGGGCCATGGCCCAGATTGCCCAACGCTACCGGCTGCCTTTCTTCGGGACGGCAGGCTGTACCGACTCCCAGATGGTCGACCTTCAGGCCGCCGTGGAAGGCTCCCTCCAGGATCTGATCGCCTGCGGCGTCGGCGAGGGGCTCATTCACGACACCCACTGTTGGCTGGATCACGGAAGCACGGTCTCCCCGACCTATATGGTGCTTGGCCAAGAGATCCTCGGTATGGTTAAGCGGTTTATGGAAGGCGTCTCCATTACCGACGATAGCCTTGCCCTGGACATCATCGCCAAGGTCGGGTCGGGCGGAAATTTCTTGGTGGAAAAACACACCATGAAAAACTTCAAAAACATGTTCTATTCCGATCTTTTCGACCGCCTACAGTATGAGAGCTGGCAGAACAAGGGCGGCAAGCTCATCGAACAGCGCCTCAAGGAAAAGACCGTTAAAGTGATTGAGTCGGAGGACGTCAATCCCCTGGATCCGGCCATCGTCAAAGAACTCGACGCCAGGCAGAAAAGCTGGGAGAAGTGGTGAGACCTCTACCCGACGGGAACCGTTCCCGGGATCTTTTCCCGGGAGCGCCCCGTCCGGTTCGGTTAGCCAAAGGCTACCCAGCCGGCCGTAAGCAATACGGCCAAATGGGCCCGTAAGGGCCAAGACCAACTACCTTTGGGCCCGGCCACCCGGTCCGGGCCAAAGCGAATCGCCAAATTTTTCCGGGGATCGACCCGGATAGGTGGGCCCGGCCACCCGGTTCGGGCCAAAGCGAATCGCCAAAATTTTCCGGGGATCGCCCACGGACAGGTTCCCAAATTCTCGGAACTTAGTTCCGTATAACGAAATTATGTCTTAGACGCGGCCGCGACCGGTAAATATGGCCAGGTTCCCATTGGGCCTAGGCCATGGTTAGGACCCTTATGCCAGAAGAAACCTTATTTTTAAAAAACACGGAAACGTTTGCCGAAAGCATGGTCAGATGCGGGGTGCGCTTTCATTTCGCCTATCCCATCACCCCGGCTTCGGACGTCATGAAACACTCGGCGGTGATCCTCCCGGCCTTCGGCGGGCGCATGGTCCAGATGGAAAGCGAACTGGCCGTGGCCAACGCCTTGGCCGGCTGCGCCTGCACCGGAAGGCTCGGGGCCACCTCGACCTCCGGGCCGGGCATGAGCCTCATGCAGGAGACTATATCGTTTATGGCCGGGGCGGAGCTTCCTTGCCTAATGCTTGACTCCATGCGGGTTGGGCCGGGCGATGGCGACATTATCGGGGCCCAGAGCAATTACTTCCAGGCTACCAGGGGAGGGGGCCATGGGGATTATCGGGTCATCGTCCTGGCCTTGGATTCCGGCCAGAGCGCCGTCGATCTCATGCCCACGGCCATAAAACTGGCCTACACCTACCGCACCCCGGTACTTTTCGTCATGGACGGGGTTACCGCCCAAATGACCGAAACCAGCACCTTCCCCGAACCCCATGATTACGCCTCGGAATTCGACACCTCCGGCTGGCGCTATACGGGCACCAAAGACCACCCCAAGCGTTTCCTTCTGACCGGCAGTTATACCCACTCCCAGGGCTACGAGCTAAACGAGCGTCTGAGGGCCAAATACGAAATCATCAAGGAAAAGGAACAGAGATGGGAGGCCTGGGGGTTGGAGGACGCCGAGCTGTTGATCGTGGCCTTTGGCATCCAAGGTCGCATGGTCAGGGAGCTGGCGGCCAGGATGAGGGAGGAGAAGAAAAAGGTCGGCTACATCGTTCCCATAACCCTTTGGCCTTACCCGGACAAGGCTTTCGAGAAGCTTCCGAAAGAATTGAAACGAGTGTTGGTGGTCGAGATGAACCATGGCCAGATGCTCGACGACGTCCGTTTGGCCGTGAACGGTCGGGCCCCGACCAGTTTTTTGGGCAAAACCGGCGGAGACACGCCACTTTGCACCCTGGCCGAGATAAAGGCCGAGGCGGAAAGGCTTTTGGAGGCATGACCATGGAAAACACCCAAGAAAACCTGTCGTCTCTGTACGGCAAAACGTTGATGCTGGATAAGCTCTTTAGCTATTGCCCCGGCTGCGGGCACGGCATCGTCACTAGGCTGGTGGCCGAAACCATTGAAGCCATGGGCATTAGGGAGAAGACCGTGGCCGTGGTGGGCATAGGCTGCGGCGGATTTTCGCACCACTATATGGACATCGACGCCATCGAGGCCATGCACGGCCGTTCGCCGTCGGTGGCCACCGGCTTTAAGCTGGCTTCGCCCGATAACTTCGTCTTCACCTACCAGGGCGACGGGGACATGGGGGCCATTGGCCTAGCGGACGTCCTTCACGCCGCCAATAAAGGCGTTCCCATAACTTGTCTGATGATCAACAACACCGTCTTTGGCATGACCGGCGGGCAGATGTCGCCCACCTCGCTCCCGGGGCAAATCACGGCCACCACCCAGAAGGGCCGGGATACCCATCTCCACGGCTACCCCATCCTGATACCGGAAATGATGCGGTCCATGCCCGGGGTGAAATACTTGGCCCGGGAAACCGTGGCCGACGCCCCGGCCATCAGGCGGGCGGCCAAGAGCCTGCGCAAGGCCTTTGAGTGTCAGGAAAAGAACTTGGGCTTCGCCTTCATCGAGTTTATCGTTCCCTGCCCCACGGGCCTAAAGAAAGGCGTAAAAGAGTCATATGTCTGGTGTAAAGATCAAATGCTTAATTACTTTAAGCCCACCATTTTTAAAGACGAAACGGAGTGAGTAGATGCGATATAAATGCGTATTTTCCGGATCCGGCGGCCAAGGCTCGGCCCTTTTGGCCAAGCTGGTCTGCCAGGCGGCCATCGTCGACAAACTGAAAGTGGTCATGAGCCAGACCTACGGCATCGAGCAGCGAGGCGGCGATTCCACGGCCTTCGTGATTGTCTCCGACCAACCCATCGGGAACCCTTTGGTCGAAGCCGACGGGAACCTGGGCATAGCCCTGAGCGCCTCCACCTACGGGACCTGCCTAGCCTCCATGGGTAACGAGGGCCAGCTCTTTTACAATTCTTCCCTGATAAAGTCCGAAATCGAAAAGCCGGGACTGACCCAGGTTCCCCTGAAGGCCTCGGACATAGCCATTGAGGTGGCCGGTACCCCGAGGGGTCTGAACCTGGTAATGCTGGGGGCGGCCGTGGCCGCCACGAAATTTCTGAAGGTCGAGACGGTGGAAGAGGTCATTCGCGAGACCATCGGGCACAAAAAAGCCGCCCTCCTGGACAGCAACCTGGCCTCCTTTAGGGCCGGGCTGGACAAGGCATAGAGAGGTTTGGATGAAGCGCAAAAAACATGTCATAGACGCCAGGCGCTGCAAATCATGCGGCCTATGCGTGGACGTTTGCCCCAAGGGGGCCTTGGCCATCGGGCACACCCTTAACGAAAGCGGCAGCGAAGTCGTGGAAAACGATCCCGAAAAATGCGTCCTCTGCGGCCTCTGCCGCATAGTCTGCCCCGACGTGGCCATCGGGGTTATCGAAATAATCGACCAGTGATCCCAAGGCCACCGGCCGCTTTGGGAGCGTATCCTAAAATCCGCTAATACACCGATAAATAAAAACTGTCGGCGCTAAACCCACTGGCCCCATTGGCCCCACGGCCAAACGACCAGGCCGACCAAATCGCCCTAGCCGATGGGCCCATTGGGCCCGTCGAATCCAACGGAAACGGGTATGTCAAATCTAACGAGTTTATTTAAGCCCAGGAAGGTGGCCCTCATCGGGGCCTCCTCCGACACCCGCAAATACGGATACTGGACCGCCAAAAGCCTATTCGACAACCAGTTTAAAGGGGATGTCTATCTCGTGTCCCGCTCCGGCAAGGAAATTTTGGGACATCCGACCTACACGTCGATACTGGATACGCCCGGCGAGGTAGACTTGGCCATCGTGGCCATCGCCCCGGCCCATGTCCTTCCGGTACTTCAGCAATGCGTCCAGAAGGGCGTAAAATCCTGCGTGGTCGTCTCCACCGGCTTCGGGGAGGTTGGCCCGGCAGGTAAAGAACTCGAGAGGCGGATGTTGGACGTCTGCCGGGTTGGCGGCATGAGGATGATGGGTCCCAATTGTATGGGCCTTTACTCGGCCTCCGTAAGCCTTAACGGGAGCATTATCGATCTGGCCCCCGGGCCCATGAGTTTGGTCCTCCAGAGCGGAAACTTTGGCATAGACATAAACCTAAACGCCAAGAGCCGCAATCTGGGCTATAGCTGCTGGGCCACCATCGGTAACCAGGTCGATATCCGCTTTCACGACTTTGTCGATTACATCCAAGGCGACGACGACACCAAGGTCTTGCTGCTTTACATGGAAGGGCTACGGGTCGATTCGGTTGAGGACGGGCGGATATTTTTGGAGGTGGCCCGGAGGGCCAGCCTGGCCAAGCCCATAGTCGCCATCAAGATCGGCCGTAGCGAGGCCGGGGCCCGGGCGGCCGCCTCACACACGGGATCTTTGGCCGGCAGCGAAAAGGTCTTCTCCGCGGCCTTAAACCAGTGCGGGGTCATCCGGGTAGACAGCCCCACCGAGATCCTGGACGTGGCCGAAGCCTTCGCCAAGTGTAAGCCGGCCAAGGGTCGCCGGGTGGCCATACTGACCGACGGCGGCGGGCACGGGGTCATGGCCACCGATCTGGCCGAGCGCTTTGGATTGGCCGCCCCGGTCCTCTCCGAGGCCACGCAACAAAAGCTCCGTGCCGTTCTCATGCCCCACTGCCCAATCAAAAACCCGGTCGATTTGGCCGGGACCCCGGAGGCCAATATGTGGGTTTTCGACCAATGCGCCGAAATACTTCTGGCCGATCCGGACGTCGATGGGCTGGTCATCGTTGGCCTCTATGGCGGTTACGCCGATCTCTCCGAAGAATTCCGGCAACTGGAAATAGACGTGGCCGAAAGTCTGGCCAAGCGGGCCAAGGAGAGCGACAAGCCGGTTCTCATGCACTCCATCTATCAACCGGTCCACCCGGTAAGCCTGGATCTCTTAAGGGACGCCGGGATACCGGTCTACGGTTCCATCGAGGCGGCCATGCGCTCCATGGGCGCTTTGGTCGGCTACGAGCGAAAAAAGAAAGAAATCTCCGCGGAACTGGCCTACCCCAGCCCAGAACTCCCACCAAACCGCCTAGAAACGGCCAAGGGGCTCATTGGGCGGGTCCGGGAAGGCGGCAGGCACAACATGGTCGAAACCGAGGCCAGGGACCTTCTCTTGGCCTACGGCTTGGATCTGCCCCCTTGTCTACTGGCCAAGACCCCGGCCCAAGCCGCCGCGGCTTACCAAGAGCTCGGCCGGCCGGTAGCCATGAAAATTGTCTCCCCGGACATCCTCCACAAAACCGACGCCGGCGGGGTGGCCCTAAACGTCGATTCGCCGGAAATGGCCTCCCAGACCTTCGAAAAGCTTAGCCAAAGCGGCAAGGCTTACAATCCGAAGGCCGACATCTTCGGCGTTCTCTTAACCCCCATGCTGGAAGGCGGTGTCGAATGTATCATCGGTGCCAGCCGTGACGTGACCTTTGGCCCCACGGTCATGTTTGGCCTGGGCGGCGTCTTCGTGGAAGTCTTAAAAGACATAGCTTTTAGGGTGGCCCCCGTCAAAAAACCCGAAGCCATGGCCATGATCCAAGAAATCAGGGGCCTACCGGTTCTCCAAGGCGCCCGGGGCGCCGCCAAGCGCGACCTGGAAGCCCTGGCCGAGACGGTCGCCAAAATCTC
Source organism: Deltaproteobacteria bacterium (assembly GCA_031257955.1). Lineage (GTDB taxonomy): Bacteria > Desulfobacterota > Desulfarculia > Adiutricales > Adiutricaceae > JAIRNQ01. The sequence goes on from JAIRNQ010000331.1 coordinate 10,107, forward strand.
CTACCTTATGGCCGAACTCCCCGAGGTGGCCGAAATCGACCTCAACCCGGTTTTCGCCAAAGAAAAAGGCCTCTCCATCGCCGACGCCAGGGTTATCCTGGCCACCGCTTGACCAATCCTTCGTCAATCGGTGCCAACCACCTTGGCGCGACGATGTTCGCCCATATAAATTTCTACCGCTAAATCCTTATATATACCCTAAGGAGCGTCTAATGAAACTACTTTTTAGTCCCAACCTTCCAGAGGCCATTGGCCCCTATAGCCACGCCGTCGCGGCCGGCCCATTTCTCTTTATTTCCGGCCAAGTCCCCTTTCACCCCAAAACCGGCGAGGTAGTCGGCTCGACCATGGCCGAACAGGCCAAGCAAGCCCTGACCAACCTTACGGCCATTTTGGCCGAAGCCGGCCTCACCCTCCATGACGTCGTCAAGACCACCTGTTACGTCAGCGATTTGACGAAGTTTGCCGAGTTTAATGCGGTTTACGCCGAATTCATGGGCGATCACCGTCCCGCCAGGGCCACCGTGGAGGTGGCTAGACTGGCCAATGACATCTATCTGGAAGTGGAAGCCATCGCCCTCCTGAAGTAACCCTTCGGGCGGACGCCGGGCAAGCGGCTCAGGCGTTTTGGGAGTCACTTGGGACTAAAATTGGGTGACTCCCTCATCCTTTTAGCGCGGGTTGGTCGTCTGAGCCGCCCTAACCGTTCCCCCAAGCGGTTTTTGCCCCGCGGGCCCAAGAACCCCGCGGGCCAGATAAGCCATCCGGGCCAGAATAACAGGGCTCCATCAATCCCTTGACCATCGATTCCCGTCGATGATTCTTTCCGCTAACCGCCAACCCCTTTTTCTCGACGCCCCATTCTATCCCAAGGAGGAACCATGGATTATCGTTTAATCCCCAAAAATGGCCTTCGGGTAAGCACCATCTGCCTCGGCGGGACGGCCATGCACGCCATGAGCCACGGGCTGGGGGTAAAAATCCTTGACAAAGCCTTGGC
>JAIRNQ010000365.1 GCA_031257955.1 Deltaproteobacteria bacterium
TTCACCCATTTTATCATATCGTCCATTACTCAGCCCCGATCCGTCACAAGATTTTTATAGAAACTCCGTCGGTAACGTTTTGGTTGGGCTAGCGCTAACTCGCGGGCGAGTACGGAACTCTTAACGAATCCTAAAATGAAATATGACACAAAAATCGCCGTTTGGCAACTGTATGGCTGTCTGGTCATGGAGTCGGGGAGTTGTTTTGATGGCGGGGCGGAAGGCAGGAGAAAACTGTCCGGTCCGGAAATTCATGGCCTGAGAATTTGGGTTATGGCATAAAGGGTTTATCAATTGTACAGTTCCGTATAACTTGGCCGTGAACGGTAACTATGAACTGGGCTGGAAAAGTGGGCCCGCAAAAATATTTTGGGGTCGGATTTTTCACTTTCTAAGTTGATTAAAGTAGTCTCGCATAAACTTTGGCTAGTATCTAAGATCCTTAGACGCGCCAAAATAAACTATGGCTAACTGAGCAAAATTTTAAAATATTTTTGTCCGGGACCAGACCAAGATAGGGCACGAATTTGCCAATCGTAGCCTACCGGATGTCGATAAAAAGATTTCCAATTGTATTTATTTATGCAAATTAATAACGTATGAGGTTGGTCCGGTCGTAGGTTTTAACTAGATTTGTCATGACAAAAAAGCTTGTCAGGAGTATTCGCTTGTGCTAAATATATACTTAAGGTATGTCTGTGGCTTTGTCTCAATGCCCTTTTAGACTTCCACTCGCCGGATTGTTGGTCGGTTGGTAACCATGATTGGCTGGGCCCCGGCAACCTGGACCGGCGGGGCTGGCGGGACTAACGGGACCGCCCCGGCTACTTGGACTGCTGGGACTAACGGGACTGCCGGGATAAACCGTATTTAATGGGCGGCCCAAAGGGTGCCAAATTTGGCGGCTTTTGGGGCGCGCGCGGATGGGGGCTAGAAATGAAACGCATATACGCAATCGTTTTGGGTTTGGCTCTGTTGTTTCCGGCGGCCTTGATGGCCCAGCCGCCAAGACCTGGCCCACCGGGCTTGACCCCGCCGCCTTGGGTGGGCGCGGGCAGGCCGGCCTTTAAACCGGGTCAGTGGAACCGCCCCGGCCAGGGCAAGTTCGACAAGGGCAAGTTTGGCCAGGGCAAGTTCGGTCGGGACGGAAGGCGCGACCGGGACGGGAGGCGCGGCCGTAACCGGGGATACCACTTCCACGGAAACGCATACGTTTGGGGCCCAAACTACGGGCTCTCCGCCTACGGGACCCAGGCCGGACTCTATTACGGGCCGGTTTTTGGCTATATGGGCGGGGTGGACTTCGATAATTTAAAATACTTAAACGTTACCGAGTTGGCGGGAGGAGTCGGCGGGACGGTCTATCGCCAAAGGATGTATTACGACCGGCTGGACCGCAAGAACTTCGCCCCGGCATTGGACAATCTGGCCGCCGGCGTTTTGGGTAGTGTCATGGTCTGGTCCCAGCGTCCCTTGATCGTGGCCCATTCGGCCGCCCTGGAGAAACTCTTTATCCACCTGGACCGCAAGATCAAGGTCCGCCTGGCCGACCGGCCGGAACTCTCCGAGAGCCGACAGCTGGCCGAAGCCTTCAGGATCGTCAGGGATACCATCGGTCCCTTGGTCGAAGGGATCAGCGTCAACGACGGCGAATACGTGGTGCGTTTCAAGACCTCCAACGGGGGGCGCAGCCCCTGGGTGGTGGTCCCGGTAGTTTATGGGCTGGGGAACGTGATCCCCAGGTCGGGACAAGACGGCTACGGGCCCAATAGCGGATACTTTGAGGGCTTCAGCGACCAGGGAGTTTTTGAACCGGCCGGGCCCTTCTACTACCAGGGTCCCAACTCCGGGGCCTCGCTGGAACCGGCCAAACTGGGTTACAACCCGGATAACCTATACTGGAAAGACTAAACCCCTTACCTCCCCCCATTGGCCTCCCCCGGTAGACCAACCGGGCCGCGGGCCTGAAAAAATAAGACCCGACCCCGAAGCCAAGGTTTCGGGGCCGGGTTTTGGCGTTTTGGGGGACGGGCCATCAAGCCGTAATCGTCAAGCCTTATCGTCAGGCCATAATCGTCAAGCCTTATTTTGGGGAGTTTTGTCCGGGGGCGCTTTGGCCGCGTGGGCTTGGGCCGCGTGCCCTTGGGTCGGGGGCGCCTGGGCCAGGGGGGCAGTGACCAAAAAAACGGCGGGTCGGCCAAGGAATTCCAGTTGGCCCTGGTAGGGGCTTAGGAGGGTTCGGGCCAGGCTTAGGCCCAGTCCGGTCCCGCCTTGGTTTTTGCGGCCGGTGTAGAAGGGCTCGAAGATTTTGGATTCCTCGCCCTCCCGTAGGCCCGGGCCGTCGTCTTCGACCCTGACGGCGCCTTTGCCGTCGGTGGCGGAAAGGGTCAGGGTGGCCGAGGTGGCCCCGTTTTCTCGGGCGTTGTCCAGAAGGTTAACCAACACCGTTTCCAAGACGTCCCTATCCATGGCCAGCCAAAGGCTCTCGGGCCCGGGCCCCACTTTTACCGTAAAGCCCGGGTGGAGGGCTCCCAGACGCTCCGAGAGGCCGGCGAGGAGCCCGGCCGCCTCGGTGGTCTCATCCCCTTTGGGGGAGAGGGCTTCGGCCCTGGCCAGGGCCAAGAGCCTGGCCACCAACCGTTCCAGCCGCTCCAGATCCAACCTGACGTTGTCGGCAAACTTGCCGAAGGTGGCCGGGTCCATGTCCCGGCCGTGCTCGCCGATGATCTCCATGGCCCCCTTAATCGCGGCCAAGGGGGTCTTAAACTCGTGGGAGACGCCGGCGGCGAAGGCCTTCAGGTAATCGGAGCGGCGGGAGAGGCGCTCGGCCATGTCGCTGACGTCGGCCCTAAGCTCGGCCACTTCCCTCACCACGAAAAGATCCCCCTTGGCCTTTCGTCGGACGGACCTACCGCCTTCCTCGGCGGCGATCCTGGCCTCCCGGGCCAGTTTTTTTACCGGGCCGATGATTAACAGCGAGGCCGAAAGGCTAATCACCACCATCAGGGCCAAAACCGAGGCCCCGGCCCAGGCTAGGGTGTGACGCTCCCGGTAAAGGGCCTTGGAAAGCTGTCGGGGAGTTCGGGAGAGGTAAATCACCCCCACCAACCTCTGGCCGTTAAAGACCGGGAAGGCCACGAAGACCCGATAGGGCGTGTCCCGGCTGGGCGAGTCCAGCGAGGAGGATCCGGAGACGCGTCTTACCCGCAAGATACTGGCGTAGTTGCCTTCCAGGGCCTTGGCCACCTCGGGGTTACGGTCCATGGACAACCCTTGTCCCCGACCGTCGCCGACGATCAGGCCGTGGAAGTCCAAGATGGCGATGGTGGAAAGGGTAGTGAGCGTGGCTTCCTTGATTACCGGGGCCAAGCGCTTGGCGGCGTCCAGGGCCACGGGATCGGGCGCCCGCCCGGAGGCGGAATAGGTAAGCGGTTCCTGGTGGATGGGAGAACTGGATCGATTAAGCATGGTCGGGACGATCCTAAGATCGGTCTCGGATTGGTTGGGATTGTTCCAGTGGGCCAAGCCGTAATCGGGACCGCCCAGCTTAACCGCCTCGTCCCGGAACATGGCCCCGACCAAAGCCGCCTGGCTTATGAGCTCGCTTTCGGTCTGGCCGACCAGCTCGTTTTCGTAAATCTCGAAAAGATAGAGCCCGCTGATGGGAACGGCCAGGATGACCAAATTAACCAACAGCAGTATCAGCCTCAGGCTGGGATGCCCGCCCAGGCCGGCCCTGGCCCTGGCCCGGCTCATTGGGCCCAGCCTTTAGGGGAAGATCCCGGCCGCTTGGCCATAAATGGCCCAGCCGATGGCCAACCGATTTTAGTTTTTACGTCCATAAGGTTATGGGTATAAGGTCCTTGGGGGCGCTAACAATTTTTAGTCTTGGCCCCCGTCCTCAAGGTTATGGGTATAAGGTCCTTGGGGGGCGCTAACAATTTTTAGTCTTGGTCCCCGTCCTCCGCCTCTTGGCCAGAGGCCTCCGAGTGGGCCGGGCCCAGAATGGCCTCGACGAAGTCGTCGGGATTGAAGGGCCGCAGATCCTCGAAGGACTCGCCGATTCCGATGTATTTTATCGGAATCTTGTATTCGTTAATGATGGAGACTATGACCCCGCCTTTGGAAGTGCCGTCGAGCTTGGTTACGATCAGCGAGTCGATGCCGATGGACTCGTGGAAGATCTTGGCCTGGCTGGCGGCGTTTTGTCCGGTGTTGGCGTCTAGGACCAAAATGGTCTCATGGGGGGCGCCGGGCAGGGCTTTGGAGGCCACCCGTTTGATTTTCTTAAGCTCGTCCATGAGGTTCACTTTGGTGTGGAGCCTACCGGCCGTGTCGACGATGACCCGGTCGGCGCCCCGGGCTTGGGCCGCCTTAAGGGAGTCGAAGACCACGGCCGAGGGGTCGGCCCCGGTGGGCTGGGAGACGATTTCCACGCCCAGGCGGTTGGCCCAGATAGTCAGTTGTTCCACGGCCGCCGCCCGGAAAGTGTCGCCGGCGGCCAAGAGGACTTTTTTGCCGTCCTTCTGGTAGATGCGGGCCAGCTTGGCGATGGTGGTGGTTTTGCCCACCCCGTTCACCCCAACGATCATCTGGACCAAGGGCGTAACCTCTTTGGGCGGCTTGGCGGGCACGACCAGCATCTCGGTAACGCGCCTTCTAATGGCCTCCTTCAAAGCGTCGACGTCTTTAAGTTCTTTTTTGGCCACCTGCCCGCGGATCTTATAGAGGATGTCGTTTGTGGTCTTTATGCCCAAATCGGAGCTTACGAGTATTTCCTCCAACTCGTCCAAGACGTCCTCGTCTATGGTCCGCACGGCCGAAAGGGCCTTCTCCAAACGCCCGGCCAGCTTCTCCCTGGTCGAGGAGAGCCTTTTTTTCAGCCGCCCAAACCAACCCACTTTCTTCTCCGCCGGCTCGGCCTCCCCTTCCTCGGGGGCCTCCCCCTCGGACGGGGACTCTAAAGCGGCCACGGGCGCGGCTTCGGGAGTTTCCTCGGCCTCGGGTGCCGGCGCTTCGGGAACGGGGGCTAAAACCTCGGGTGCCGGGGCATCGGGTGCCGATGTTTCTGGCGCTTGGGCCACGGGCTCGGGGGCCGGCGGCTCGGGCGCTTGGGCTATGGGCTCTGGGACGTTGGCCAAGGCTTCGGGTGCCGGGGCTTCGGGGGTCGGCGGTTCGGGGGCCGCCGGCTCGGGGGCCGGCGGCTCGAGAGCGGGGGCTGGCACTTCCCCGGCCGGTTCGGCCGGAGAGTCGTCGGGCTGGTCGGAAGAGAAGCGGCGCTTGAGGCGGCCAAACCAGCCAACTTTCTTCTCCGCCGGCTCAGCCTCCCCTTCCTCGGGGGGTGGCGGAGCTTCGTCGGAAGCGGGAGGCGCTTCGATAGAAGGGACACTCGCTTCGGTAGAAGGGGGTGCCGCTTCGGAGGAAGCGGGAGGCGTTTCGGTGGGAGCGGGAACCGGTTCGCCGGACGGGGAAGTAGGTTCGGGGGAATCGGCGTCTTTCTTTTTTCGGCGGAAAAAATCAATCATTGGTCAAGACCTCGGCTTCGGCAAGATTAACGCTGACCAGTCTGGAAACGCCCGGCGTTTCCATGGTCACCCCGTAGAGCGTGTCGGCGATTTGCATGGTTCTTTTGTTGTGGGTGACCATGATAATTTGGGAGGACTGGGAGAGGTTCCGAAGGAGCCGGTTGAAACGGTCGATGTTGGCCTCGTCCAGGGGGGCGTCGGCTTCGTCCAAGAGACAAAACGGGCTGGGTTTGATGAGATATAGGGCGAAGATTAGGCATAGGGAGGTGAGGGTCTTTTCGCCGCCGGAGAGGGAGCGCATGACCATAATTTTTTTGCCCGGTGGATGCACGTGAATCTCTACGCCGCTTTCCAGGGGGGCGAATTCGTCGGTCAGGGAAAGCCAGCCGTCCCCGCCCTCGAAGAGAACCGGGAAGATCTCTCGGAACTTAGCGCTGACCCTGGTAAAGGTTTGGTTAAAGCGTTCCCGGCAGGTTTGGTTGATTTGGCTTATGCCGTGACGCAGATCGTTTATGGCCTTTTCGAGATCGTCCCTGTGGGTTTGATGAAAACCGTGATATTTTTTTAGCTCTTCCTCTTCGCGGATGGAGTCGGGGTTAACTTCCCCCAGGGCGGTTATCTTCTCCCGCAAGAGCAAGATGGTGGACTCGGCCATTTCCGGCAGCTCCAGGGCGGCCAGGGTATTGGGATCCAGGGTCTCGGGCGGGGCGATCGGGGGGCCGGGATCCTCCGGGGCCGGAGTATCGGTGGCCGGAATGTCGCTGGGCGGATTGTCGGAAGTCGTATCTGGCGCGGCCTCCAGAAGCGTTTCTGGAGGCGGGCCGGGAGGAACGTTGGGCGGGATAAGGCCTTCGGGTTCGGGGGAGGTATCCTCGGCGTCGTCGCCATCGTCAATGGTGGGGGCCAGCTCGCCATCCCCGACCTGGTCGGGGGCGTTTTCGTCGGTTTCCGCTTCCGGGGCCGGCCCCGCCACCGTTGGGGGCGGGGGGGCGAGGGGGTCGAGGAGGACAACGCGCCAGTCTTTGAGGAGATCGCCGTTGACTTTGTCCAGCACGTGGTTGGTTTCCATGAGTTCGCGTTCGAGTTTGGCCAGCTCCCGGGACATTTCTTCCCGTTCCTTGCGGGCCAGCTTGGCCTCGTCTTCCTTGGCCTGGAGGGAGACCCGGTTCTCTTCCAGGAGCTTTCGGCGGTCGGCCAAGTCTTTCTCGGCTTGGGCCAGTCGTTCGGGGAGTTCTTCGGAGAGCTTGTTGAGATTGGCGATTTTAAGCCGCCGATCGCTAATTTCTTGGTTGAGGGACTCGGCCTGGTTGGTCAGGGCCTCCCGGCGGGCATCGATGTTGTCGAGATAGTCGGTGACCCGTTTAAGTTCCCGGTTAACGCTCTCCAGTCGCTCGGTGATGGAGTCCACCCGGGCGGAGGCGGCCAGGCCCGCTTCCCGCACTTCCTCGAGCTGGCCGTTAAGGCTTTCGGCTTCGGTCGCGGCTTGGCGATAAACCTCGTCCAGTTCGTCGACCTTGGATTGGACCGTTTCCCGATCGAGCTGGGCCTGGGCCCGTTTCTTCTCGCAGGCGGCCATTTCGGCGGCGTTGCGTTCGATCTCGCCGGCCAGCGAGTCCCTCCGGATGGCCAAGCCCCGAACCTCGGATTGGGCCACCATTACCTTGGATGAGGCGGCGTGCAGATCCTCGGTCAAGGCGGCCCTTTGGTTCGCGGCCGTCGAGAGGGCCTCGTCGGCCTCGGTGAGTTTGCGCCTTTGTTCGCCCACCCTTTGGTTGATGGCTTCCAGCTTGTCCTCGGCCTCGGTCAGTTCGGCGGCCACGGCCTCGAGTTCTTTGACCCGGGCCAGAAGTCCGCTCTTGGGCTGGCCGCCGCTCTTGGGCTGGCCGCCGTTCTTGGCTTGGCCGCCGTTTTTGCCCGGCTTTCTTTCCGTCTCAGGGCTGGGGGCGCCGCCGCCGGCCATGAGGGAGAGGCCCAGGTAGTCGCCGTCTTGGGTCAACAGGGCCTTGGTCCCGTTCGGGAGATCGGTGGGGAGATCGTCCGGGAGCGAGGGCGTTAGATCCATGGGGCCCAAGAGGGCCTCGGCCAAGGGTTTCCCCTTGAGGGAGTCGGCGGCCACGAAGCCGCAGCGGCCCAAACCCTTTTGGCGGGCCAGCTTCAGGGCCTTAAGGCCTGAGGCCCGGTCGGTTACCAAAATATAGCCCAGCCGGTCGCCCAGGGCGGCCTCGGCCGCCTCTTCGTAGCCGTCGGGTATTTTTAGGGCCTCGGCCACCGGGGTTATCAAACCCTTGGCCTCCGGGTCCTTCAATATGGCCACCGCCCCCTCGGGGTACCAGCCAAAGCCGCCTTCCCTAAAGGCTTCCAGGGTATCGAGTCGGGAGGCCAAGCCGGCCTGTTCTTTCTCGGCCTGGCCCAGTTCGCGGACCCGGGCCTCAAGGTTGGCCCGGGCCAAATCCCGCTCGGCGACAAGCGATTCTTCGTTTTCCCTGGCCGCGTCCAAGTCTTCCTGAATGGCTTTTTGAAAGCGTTCCCGGGAGGCCTGCCGTTCCTTGGCCTCGTTTAGGGTCATTTCGGCTTGGTTGCCCTCGAGTTCCAGATCCCTTCGCCGGTTGGCCAGGTGCTCGGCCAGGCTCTCGGCCCCGGCCAGGGTCTCGCCTATCCGCCTCAGATAGTCGCTGGCTTCCTCGAGGTTTTTGAGGGCCCGGTTTTTGTTTTCGGCCAGTTTGTCGCACTCGGCTTTGACGGCCAGCCATCTCTCCCGCAGTTCGGACCGCGTCTCGTCGGCCTCGGCCTCTTCGGCCTTAAGGGCGGCCAGCTTGTCTTCCAGTCTGGCCCGGTCGGCTTCCTGCTCTTCCCAATCGTCGACCTGGTTGGCCAAATCGTCTTCCGCGGCTTCCAGGGCCTGTTCGGCGGACCGTATCTCCGAGGTCAGGTGCTCTATCTCCAATCCCAATTTGTCAAACAGGGACTTGACTTCGTGCAATTCGTTCAGCTCCGTCTCCAGTTCCTGGTTGAGGGCAGTCTCGGCCAGCCTTAGGTTGTCGACCTCAAGCTCGATCTGGAGGGTTTTTTCCTCCGTCCG
>JAIRNQ010000371.1 GCA_031257955.1 Deltaproteobacteria bacterium
AACCCCCTGGCCGAGCCCTTAATCTTGCTATCCAAGGAACTGGCCAGTAGGCCCCCCAGGCGTTTTCCTTGGCCAGGGGGTCAGACTCTGAAACCCTACTGGGCTTACACTTTAGGTCAGCATGGTACTTGGTTCCTATCCTGGGTGTACCCCAGAAGTGTCAATCAGTCGATCCGGCTATCCAACAAACAGGGCCTACCCGTCCGGGCTTTGATAGCATGCCCCTTGGGTCATAAAACAGGCGCGGTTCAGGGCTCAAGCTTCCAGACTTACCAGGCGGCTTGTCATCTGGTGCTTTCGCCACGGCGATGGGTCTATAGCTCTGGTTGTACTAACCAGTCAGGTATTTATGGTTGTGGAGGGCACTGCGAAGAGAACTCAACAGATTGGAAAAGCACCATTTGACTTTTCGGTTGGCTTGGAGAAGTTTGGTAAGGAGGACCGCAATCAATGCGGAATAGATTTGGATTTTAACGGCGTTGGCAGTAGTTCCAAGGAAACTTTTGAGCCGAAGATTCTGTTTAAGTAATTAAAAAATGCTTCTATTATCCAAAGGTTCCGATAGCACGACGCAATGGTAGCCGCGGGCAGAACAAAGTTATTCGTAAAAACCGCATTTCACGGCTGTTACGGTTACTTCCCTTCGGTTCCTCGCACCAGTACCTAATGACCCTCATTGGCTTCGGGTAAGAGTCTTTGCTTCTTGGATTGGCCAGTTCGAAGGTCTGGTCGCTAATAACGTATGACCGTGGTGGTTCGCCATCCTTAAATTTTCCATCCGCTTCAGGGACGTCATGGCTTTGGCCCCGCGGACGAAAAATATATCATGTTTGTCCCATGAATAAAGCATGGAATAGTCGTTATAAGCGCGGTCGACGGCCACCATTGAGCCAGAGACCAAGCCAGTAACGGGATCGAGGATCTCCAGTGGCTTTTGGTCGTGAACCTTGGCCACGGTAATGTGAGCCCATATAGGTACGCCAGTAAGGGTATCAATCATCGTATGAACTTTGATACCTCCTTTTTGCCGTTTATAGTGGGCCCAATCATACAAGCTTTGGCAAAGGTCTATAGTTGTTGAGTCAACGGAGACCAACGTGGGTTGTATACAAGGTTGGGAATCTTCATCGCCATCGGCGTTAACGTCCACGTTTAACTTAACGTTAGTTAAGTTGAGGTCAAACGGGGGCTGATTGTTAGGGGAAGCGCGGCAAGCCTTTTGAACAATGGGCACAAGTGCGTTGAAAACATCTTCAAAGACCTCGTAAGTCCTATGCTCGTTGGCGTAGGCTATGGTCGAGCGGCGAGGGTGATCCGTTACGCCAAAATGTTGCGCCTCGCCACGGAAAAATTGCATTCCGTTTTCGACATCCCTCAAAGAAACCATGGCCAGGGCAATAAGGCAGCGATTTTTATCGTTAAAGAAACCATGGCCAGGGCAATAACGGAGCGATTTTTATCGTTAAAGAAACCATGGCCAGAGCAATGACGCAACGATTTTTATCGTTTTGTTGTCCCCATTGGCGGATTGGATGTGGCTTGTCGTCGCGGCAATTATCTGGACGGCCAATAAGGCCATCTCCGCCGACCTCAGAGATCGGCGGAGAGGGTGAAGTCGTCGATTTGGTAGACCAGGTGGCCGTCAACCCAAAGGAGGCCCTTAAAGATTAGGGTGTCGCCGATGTTTCCGGTGACCTTGATGCCAAAGGTGACGTCCAGGTTGTTGGGGACGATCTGGCCCCGGTAGAGCCAGCGGTGGGTGCGGCCCAGGTTGGGGGCGTGCCAGTTGGCCTTTAGCTCCTCCGGGGGGATCTCGGGCCAATATTTGGCGGCGTAAAGGGCTTTGGCCGCCTGGAGAAAGCCTTCCAGGCCCAGCGAACCCGGCCAAACGGGATCCTCGGGGAAGTGGGCCCCGAAGAACCAAGCATTGGGATCGACCTTGGAACGGCCCCAGACGCGTCCGGCTCCCTTGGAGTCGACGATGACCTTATCGACCATGGTCCAGAGCCCGCTGGGCCAGGCGGGGCCCGTGGGGTAGGGTTTGCCTTGGCCCATGGCCGCCGGGGCGGTCAGGGCCTTGAGGAGGCTGGGGTTGGCCTTGAGGCCCAGAGGTTTTAGGAGGGTCTCCGGACTGTGGAAGCCAAAGTGGGTCGTCCCGTCGTAAAGGGGGCGGCCGCGCCAAGTCAGGCTAAACTGGTAGTGTTGGATGGTCATGTTGCCCAGGACGCTGGACTTGGTCAGCTGGGCCTTGGTAATGACCTTGCCGGTAAGCTCGGGCATTTCGGCGTGGAGGATGGCCTCGCCGCCCAGGTTCCTGAAGCGCATGGGCCCGGGAAAAGACAAAGCCGATCCCATGTAAGCGGCCAGGAAACCGCAGCCCTGGAGGGCCATTTCGTTTATGGCCGCGTAGGGCATGACCGGTTTTTCGCCGCCGGCGTGGGCCAGGAGCCAATCCCGGGTCCCCGGGAAGGCTTCCGGATCGTAGACGGCCTCGACCTGGGTCCCTACCGAGACTTGGCCAACGGGTCCGTTGAGGACCTTGGCCTGGTCGATGAAGTCGAAGGGGGCCCGGGGGAGCCTGGCCACGAAAGAGCCGTCGTCAAAACGCTTGTAAAGGGTCCCCAGGGCTTCGGAGAGAAGCCCGGTGCTCATCTGGGTGATTTTTTCCTTGTCGAAAACTCCGGTGCCCCTGGCCGGGCGGCGGACGCTGACTTGGGCCCCGGAGGGTTCCCAGGGATCGACGGTCCCCGGCTCGGTTTCGGTCGGGGCTTCCCGGCGCCGGACCTTGACCACGGACTTGCCGCCGTCGGGACTGGAAAGACGCTCTCCCCGCTCGGGGGCGGTCCCGGCGGGCTCGCCTGGGGGCACGGCGGCCGGAGTGGGGACCGAAGCCGCGGAGACCGAGGCGGCGGAGGACGAGGGCGTCGGAGCGGCTTCGGGGGGCCTTTGGGGGGCCGGGCGGCGGATGGTTTTGGGTTGGGCGGCTGGGGCGGCGGCCGAGGTGACGGCTGGGGCGGCGGCTTTGCCGGAGGTCCGGCGGGCCGTTTCCTGGGGCCGATCCAACAGTAGGCTCAGACTCCGGGCCGGAAGGCCCAGGAGCCGGAGGCCCATGTCGCTGACCTCGACGATGGGACGGCCGTCGGCGAACATTACGGCGTCGGCCAAGGCGTAGGGCTGGCCGTCGGTCGGGGTGGCCAGGGTTTTTTTCGGGGGCCGGCCGCGTTTTTTGACCGGCGAGCCGTCGCCGTCGGCATCCGGGGAGAGGCCAGAGGGGTACCACAGGCCGGTTTCTCTCAGGTGGACCTCGTAGGCGACGGTTTTGGTGGTCGGGGTGACCTGGCCGCGACAGCGCAGGGTCTGGGCCAAACCCAGCGGCGGCTGGAAAGAGGCCGAACCGGCCGGGCCCAGCCAGCCTCGGGCCAGCAGCAAGAGCCTTAGGCTCTGGAGGCAACCGTCATACATGAGGGTCCCGGGCATGACCTCGTCGCCCTTAAAGTGCGAGGTTAGATACCAGGCCAAGGGGTCCACGTCGGCCTCGGTCCGGATGAAGCCGATCCCGTAGGCCCCGCCGAAGTGGTCGATTTCCATGGCCCGGTCGATGAGGGCCAAGCTCCCGCCCGGAAGGAGCAAGGGCTTAATGGGCGAGATTTCGGCCACGGCCGATCCCAGCGGACCGGGATCGCCCTCCCGGAGGGCGGTCAGGGCCGAGGCGTTTAGGCTGATTAGGCTCCGGTCCAGGAGGGGCAGGGCGGCCAAAACCCCGGAAACCGGGGTAGCGGCGGGTCCGGTCTCGTAGGGGACCCGGAGGCCAGGGGCCTCAACCGGCAGACCGGATAGGGTCCCGGTTTGGGTAAAGGTTTGGGCGGAAGTTAGTTCCGGCGCGGCCTTGGGCGGTCCGCCCTCGGCCCGCTGGGGCCGGGCGCGGCCCAGGCCCTTGCCGGCGGCCAGGGCTTGGGGGGTAAAGAAACCGGCGCAGCCCTTGCGCATGGTCAAGAGGGGCTTTCCGGCCACCGAGCCGTCGAACTCGAAGCGGAACATCAGCGTGTCGCCCTGGCCGAAGAAATTGTTTATGCGTATGTCGTAAGCGGCCGTCTGGCCCAGGCGGGGGAGGTTGTCGTGAAAGACCACCTCGGCGTCCAGGAGCCGGTAGTTGGCCAAACCCTTGGTCGAGAAGTCCGCCCCCAGGTAGGCCGAGAGCAGGAGATCGGCCTGGCCGCTTTCTATGCTCATGCCCGGGGTCAGGTAGCCGTCTTCCAGGCACCATTCGTCCGGCTTAAGATCGTGCTCGGTCACCAAACGGCCCTTGGTCAGTGACTTGGGGGCACCCTCGACGAGGGTGACCCGGTCCACGAACATAAGGGGCTCGTCCGGGAGGCGCACCCGGGAAGGCAGATCGTCGGCGGCGGCGAAATCCGGGCCCAAGACCTTGCCGATGGAACCCACGGCGAACTCCAGGCACTCGGCCCGGTCGAAAACGGGCGCGCCCGGGGCCTTGGGCAGCGGGGGTCCGGCTATGGGCGCCCTGGGGGCCTCGGTTATCGCCGCCGGTTTGGGCGGTACCGGCTTGGGCGGCGCCGGCTTGGGGGCGACGGGGGTCTTTGGGGCGGCGGGCTTGGGCGCCGGAGGCGTAGTTGCCGGCAACGAAGTTGACGGCGGCGCCGGCTCGGCCGGTTTTTTGCGGCCGGCGGATTGGCGGTCCAGCCAGGAGAGGTAGTCCTCGGCGGCCTCGGCGGCCGGGGCGGGTTCGGAGGTGGCTTCGGCCGGGAGGGCCGGGCAGGGCCAGACGACCTCGGGCGGGGAGAGGTTTATGGCCACCTCGTAACGGGGATCGGGTACGGGGGTTGGCTGCAGCATGGCCATTTCCGGGGAGATGGGGTAACCGGAGAGCCAAAGCTCGGCCAAGAGGCGGTTTAGGCCGGTCCAGCCCTCGTCCACGGCCGTGGCGGCCATGGATTGGGCCAAGTGGGGCCGATCGCCCAGGATGGATTTGATCATGCGGGTGGTGGAGTTGCCCGGTCCGACCTCCACAAAAAAACGGGCCCCGTCGGCGTAAGCCTTCTCGACCAGATCCGGAAATCGGTGGCCGTTTACGGCCTGGGATGCCATGGACTCGGCGATGGCCTGGGAGTCTTGCTCGATGGCCTCTGCCCGGGCGCAGGAATAAAGGCGTATGTCCGGACGGGGGGCCACCCGGCGGGTGTGGAAAAGGGAATAGCGGTCCAGGACCGGCCCGACCACCGGGGCGTGGACGGCGGCCACGTCCTCCAAGGGGAAGAAGGGGGCGTCCATGGACTGTGCCAGAAGCTGAACGGCGCTTTCTTCGCCGCCGGCCACGATCTCCTCGCGGGTATTTACCAAAAGTATGAAGGCCCGGTGGCGGTGCGGCGGGGGCAGGGACTCCAGGGCTTCCTTGGCCCGGGCCAGGGAGCGGGGAATGAGGGCCGAGAGCCACTTGAGGCCCTTGTGGGCCGGCCAGTTCCAAAAGGCCCGGGGGGCGGCCAGTTCGCCGGTCAGATCGCCGTTAAAGAGGGTCGAGGCCATCAGATCCCGGTACAGTTCGTCCCGGTCCGGCCAAATGCCGGTGGCCACCAAGGCCGAGACCTCGCCCAAGGAATAGCCCAAGGCGGCTTTGGGCCTGAGATCGATTTTGTCCAGGACCCGGGCCCCCATGAGGCCAAAGCAGACTTGGCCCAACATGGCCTCCCTCACCGTGGGCCGCTTGTGGTTTGGCTCCCAGAAGAGCTGGCTTTGAAAAAGGCCGATGGGGTTTTCGCTTTGGGTCTCCAGAACGCTTATCACTTCTGGAAAGGAGACGGCCAAGCCCCGGCCCAAGCCCTTGTAGTGGTTGCCGGAACCCGGGAAGACCCAGGCCAGATCCCCTACGATGGGCTCTTTAGGGGCCCGAAGGAGCCTGGGCTTAAAGTCGCGGTCGACCTCACCGGCCTGGGCCCTTTTGAGATGCGAGGCCAGCTCCCGATGATCCCGGGCCAACATGGCCAAACGGGGCGGGCCGGGTTTGGAGCGGTCGGTGTGGGCTTTGGAAAGATAGGACAGATCCCGGCCGGGGTTTTCCTCGGCCATGGCGGCCAGTAAGGTCAGCGATTCCCTGACCTCGGCCTCGCCTTGGCCTTTGATAAAAAACCAAACGTCGGCCCGGACCGGATCCGAAGGGACGGTCAGCGGTTGCGGCCGGTGGCCCGGGGTCTCGACCACCCGGTAGCCGGGGCCTTCCAGCGAGCGCGGGGGATCCTGGGGGTTTCTGAGCCAGTAGGCGAAGCCGTGCCCGCGGCCCAAGGGTTTTAGGTGGTGACGTAGGTAAAAGCCGCTCCGGTTAAGGCCAAAGAGGCCGGAGAGGGGGCCCAGTCTGGAGGAGCCCCCGGAGAGGGTGAGCTCGGCCAAGGGCTTTAGGCTTTCGGCGGCTTTGGCGGAGGCCAAGATCATGGCCGCCGCCCCCTCGACCCAAACCGTTTTGGGGGCCAGGGCCGCCGTCTTGGGATCGCCGAAGGTATCGACCACCCCGACCAGGGCCAGATCGATGGCCCCTTCGTTAAGCATGTTAATGGCTTCGCGCAAGGCCCGCAGCCCGCTGTCTTGCTCCTCGCTCATGGTGAAGGCCGGGCCGCCCAGGCCCAGGAAACGGGCCAGCCTTGAGGCCACAAAACTGCCCAGCGCCCCCAGCACCCTTCCGTGGGTAAGGATGGGCGGGGCCCCTTCCCTCATGGCTTCCATGAGGGCGGCGAGCTTTTCTTCCCCCAGCCCGTAACCTTTCAGGGCGGCGGCCGCCCGGGAGGGGGCCAGCCACCTGAGGGCGTAGTCGGCCGAGCGGGGGTCGATCTCCACCCCCATGAAGACACCGACCCGGTTGCGGTCGATGGACTCGGGCCAGTGGTCGGGATCGAGCCCGGCGGCGGCCACGGCCGCTTTGGAGGCCTTGAAGGCCAGAGTTTGTTGGGGGAGGGCCTCGGAGAGTTCCTTGGGGGGCAGGTGAAATTTTTTGACGTCCAAGGTCAGGCGATCGAAAAAATATCCGGTGGTCTTAAGCCCGCCAAACCTTCGGGTTTGGGCCATGGGGGGCTCTTCCGGGGTCAGCCAATAGCGGGCCAGGGCGTCATAAGTGGGCCAGGGGGCCAAGACCGTCCTGGCCGAGATTAAAAAGGCCGAAATGTCCGGGAAACCGGCCCAAGCCCCGCTCGGCGCCTCGGCCCGAGCCTCGGTCGGAACTGGACCGGACAAAATCTGTCCGGCTTTGGCCAAAGCCGGTTTGGCCGGCGGGGAAAAAACCCAGTCGGCCGGGCGAAATTCCTCTAGCACGGCCTGGGCGTTGACGCCGCCAAAGCCGAAGGCGTTGACGGCGGCCACCCGGGCCCGGCCCTGGCTGGGTTCCGGCCAAGGTTCCGGGGCGCCCAAGATCCTGACCTCCGGGGCGGCGTCCAAATCCAGCCCCTCGGCCGGGCCATCGTAGCCGGCCGAAGGCGGAAGGATTTTTTTCTCCAGGGCTAGGGCCGCCTTGGCCAAGCTGACCGCCCCGGCCGCCGAAAGAAGGTGCCCGACGTTGCCTTTGATGGATCCGGCCACCGGGGCGAACCCGCAGGAGCGACCGGCCAAAAACCTTTTGATGGCCGCCATCTCGGCGGCGTCGCCCACCGGGGTCGAAGTGCCGTGGGCCTCGAAGAGACCGGGGGCCAAATCCTCCGGAAGGCCGGCGTCGGCGAAGGCGTCGCGCATGGCCCGTTCCTGGCCCTCGTAATCGGGGGCCAAGGCGTTGGCCTTGCGGTCGTTGGAAAGGCCCACCCCGGAAATCACCGCCAATATCTTGTCACCGTCGGCCACGGCCCTATCGAGCCTCTTTAAGGCCAGGGCCACGGCCCCGGAACCGACCACCAGCCCGTCGGCCCGGCGGTCGAAGGGCCGGGAGACGCCCGCCCGGGAGAGGGCCCGGAGTTGGCTAAAACCCAGTTGGGTAAAGAGGGGATCGGCCTGGGCCAGCCCGCCGGTTAAAACCAGCGTCAGGCTTCCGTCCCGGAGCCGGGCCAAGGCCAGCCTTACGGCGTAAAGGGAAGAGGCGCAAGCGGCGTCCACGGTAAAAGCCGGGCCCTTGAGGCCCAAGGCTTCGGTGGCCAGTTTGGCCGAGTAGCCGACGGCCCGGAAGGGATTGGTTTTTGGGGGAGAATCGAAGGGGTTGAGGGGCCAGCTCCGGGTGGCCTCGCGGCCATAGAGGGCCAAGGTGGCCTCGCTCATGGCCCGGGTCGGCAGGACCACGTGGCCGGCGATGACGCCGATTTGGCCCAACTCGTGGCCGGCCATCAGGGAGGCCGGCAAGGCGTCCCGGGCCGCCCGCAGCCAAAACAGCAGCGAAGGGTCGGCCTCGGCCGGGTTAAAGCTGCCGGGGAGTTTAAGATCGTCCAAATCGTCCGGACGCTCCCCCAGCCAGGCACCCACCAACGAATAGGCCTTGTCGGCCGCCGGAGGGGAGTCCGGGCAATAAAAATCCTCGGGCTCGGCGCCGAAGTCGGACCTCTCGGCCTTGCGGAAAAAGGTTCGGCGGTTGACAACGTTGTCCCAGAGGCTTTCGGGGTCCTTGGCGCCGGGGACGATCAGTCCCAATCCTACCAAGGCCGCGACCAGGCGGGGGTCCCGGGTACCGTTCATGGCTTTAGGGCGAATGTTCGCGCTCCTTTTCGCGTGGCGAAAAAACTAATCGCCGAGCGTTCGTTCCGGACAAAAAACCTACTCGCCTCCCGAGTAAAAGCAATAACTCGCCCGAGCGTCATTTTTGAACAATAACGCCTTCGGGACAAGCCGGAGGCAACTCTCTCCCCTCCCACTCAAAATCGCGCCACCGAGCGTCATTTTTGAACAATAACGCCTTCGGGACAAGCCGGAGGCAACTCTTTCCCCTCCCACTCAAAAATCGCGCCACGGGCTTTTAAATATTTGAGTATGAAATTAGACGCGCTAAAATTTTTGTCGCCCGTCCCCGCCCGTAACCCTTAAGGCCATCGCCCATGGCCGCCAAGGAGCCAAACCAGTTTGGAGGTTTGGCGGGCCTCGGGGAAAGGCTCTCCCACGGAAATTTTTGAACCGCCCGCTCGGGCGCTTAGCCCGAGAGGAGATCGAGGCTGGTCCCCTGGCCCAGGACCACCACCTCGGCCGGTCCGCCGGCTGGGGTGCGGATGAGGCGGAGAAACGTCTCGGCCCC
>JAIRNQ010000036.1 GCA_031257955.1 Deltaproteobacteria bacterium
CTGTATTGGTTCTCGCCCGGCCGGGGGAACGTGGCGAATTCACTGGAGAGCGCCAGCATCGGCCCAATGAAACGACTTATCCGCGGTTCCTGGAGACGGGCCAGAAGCGAGTCGATATAGGTCTCCCGCCCTAGCATAAGGTTGTCCGCGGCCTTGTCGATATGGCTGGCGGTTACGGCCTGGCCGTAATCTCTCGCCAATATTTCTTCCGTCACTTCGGCGGCCAAAGCGTTGACCAGCCAGGGTTGCCCCTCGCTCCAGTACCAGGCCCTTTGGATCGCCTCGTCGGCGAAGGCCTGCCCGGTGGCTTCGGTATGTTGGGCGTAAAGGGCCTTTACTTGGTCCTGGGTAAAATCGGGTATGGTCAAGGTTTTCTTGATTATGTTAAAGGGGGCGGGCGAACTAAACGACTCGGAATCGGGCCTTATTCTAACGTTGTAATTCCGGATATTGCGCATGTCGACAAAGGCTATGGAGCGCGGGAAAGGCGTTTTGGACCTATTTATGTAGCCGTCCCTCAGTTGGGGCAAAAATGACAACATCGCTTGTCCCTCAAGGGTGTCGACTTCGTCAAAGAAAATCACCAAGTCCTTGTCGAGCTTCTTGCATTGTTCCCTTAGAAAGATCATTAGCGGAAAAGAATTGAAGGCAGGCAAGTTTTTGACCTCGGCCAAAAATGAACAGTCGGTAGCCCGTCTCAAAGCCTGGACTTTTGAATTCTGCAAAGAGTCTATAATCAGATCCACGAGCGAAAGCATAGTTTCAGTTCTGTCGGTAACCCCGCGAAGCGCTTCCAGGGAGCAATACAGGGCATAATACGCTCCATCCTCATTTAACTGGTCCACGGCGGCCATTATGGCCGTGGTCTTGCCGGACTGGCGGGGGGCGTGGAGGATGAAATAATATTTTTTGTCGATCAACCACTTGATTTCCGCCACGCGTGGCAACGGCGGCAACATGTAGTGCTTCGATGGGACGCAAGGGCTAGCGGTATTAAACGACTTGGGTTGGTTTGGTGGCATTTTAATCTCTCATTATCGATCTAACCGGTGACGAGCCTTAGTGGCCAAGCAATTTAACAAGGAAGCGAGGGACGAAATAGCCCAAGCCTCGTAAGGTTTAACCTATAATACTAACGTTGAAAACTTTAGTCAACGCAAAAACTCAAACAGTCACTTGATTTCCGACTTGCCTGGCAAAGGCGGCAGCATATAGCGCTCGGAAGCTACGCATGGGCCAGAAGCGTAAACGACTTGGGTTGGTTTATTGGCGCTTGATCTCTTGATTGTCCCATTGTTTTCTGGCTGGTAACGGGTCTCCGGGGCGAACGATTTCAAGGGCAATGTAATTTATGGGACTAAGTACTACAGGTCATAGGCCGACAACGTGAATAATCTGGCCTGACGGCATCTTCTCCGTTTCCCAGGTGCTTTTCTTGGCCCAACTTTCCTTCGACTCACGGTCAAAAATCATTAGCCAACCTTCGTTCACCAGTAAACGATCCATATAGCCAAGAATATGTTGCTGGCTTTTGGCCAAGCTTTTTTGGTTTTCTTTGAGCTTAAGCTCAATAACGTAAGTACTATTCGCATACTTGGCCACTATGTCCGCGTAACCCAATCCGTTGGCGTATTGCTGAATGACCGCGGCGGCCCCGTTGACTACCCTTTGAAGAATACAGCGGTCATACTTTTATGGCCAAGAGGCAGCAAAATGCCTTAGGCGAACGCCAAGTTGGTTAAGGGTTTACCCAGGTTTCTATGGATAGGCGCTTTTTTAGGGGCGATGGCCGTTTGGGGCGATTATCCGGGAGGACGTGACTATCAAGGACGCAAAAGCCCTTTACCGGGGTAGGGATGGTGGGATGCCCACGAAGCGAGAGTAGGGTGGAACGGCTTAAGCCGAGTCACTTGGTGCCTATGGGTCATGGGGGCCATGGGAGCTAGGTGGTTAAAGAGGTGTCGGGTTCGGCGGGAGTTATTGAGTGGGGTCTTTGTCGAGGTAGGCCATCTCGAGGGTCAGCTCGGCCAGCCTTCGGGCCAGTTCGTTGGTGGGGTAGCTTCCGGCCGGGCGTCCTTTTACGAAGAGGCGGCCGCGGGCTTTGCCGCCGGCCACGCCAAGATCGGCCATTTTGGCTTCGCCGGGCCCGTTGACTTCGCAGCCCATGACGGCCACGGTAAGGGGTGTTTTTAGGTGCCCCAGTAGGTTTTTTACCTCGGCCAGGAGAGCGGGCAGGTCGATCTGGCAGCGACCGCAGGTGGGGCAGGAGACGAAGCGGGGGCCCCTTTGGCGTAGATCGAGGCTCCGCAGGATCTCCCAGGCGCAGTCGACCTCTTCTTCCGGCGGTCCGGTCAGGGAGACCCTGATGGTGTCCCCCAGGCCCTCGTGGAGGAGTATGCCCAAACCCACGGCCGAACGGACCGCTCCGGCCTTGACGTCGCCGGCCTCGGTCACTCCCAGGTGTTGGGGCAGATCGCTTACCTTGGAGAAAAGGCGCACCGCGGCCACGGTCTGGGTTACGTCAGAGGCCTTAAGGGAGACCTTAAGGTTGGTAAAACCAGTCTCCTCAATGAGGGCGATTTCCCCCAGGGCGCTTTGGACCATGGCCTCTGGGCCGTGGCCGTATTTTTCGACCATGGCCTGGTCCAGCGATCCGGCGTTAACCCCGACCCTTATGGCCACTCCGGCCTTGCCGGCGGCTTCGGCCACCAGGCGGATTTTTTTGGGATCGCCTATGTTACCGGGATTAATGCGCAGGCCGGCCACGCCGGACTCGATGGCCAAGAGGGCCAGGCGGTAGTCGAAATGGATGTCGGCCACCAGAGGGACGGGCGACGGGGGCACGATCGCTTTCAGGGCCAGGGCGGCAGTTCGATCCGGGACGGCCAGGCGAACCAGTTCCGCGCCCCGTCCGGTCACCAGACGGATCTGGGCCAGGGTCTTTTCAACGTCTTGGGTTTTGGTGTCGCACATGGTCTGCACGGCCACTGGGGCGCCGCCGCCTATGGTAAGGTTGCCAAGTTTTACCTCTCTGGTGGCCATATCGTCCGATCGTCCATAGGATAAGGGTTTGCGCTCTGGGCCAGTCGCCCCTGGGGCGGGCCGGCCCGGTCGCCTAAAGTTGGTGCCCCTTGTGGCGGGCCGACCCGGTCGCCTAAAGTTGTTGCCCCTTGGGGCGGGCCGGCCCGGTCGCCTAAAGTTGGTGCCCCTTGTGGCGGGCCGCCTTAGGCCGACACGGTGGAGAGGTAAGGCACGCTGCAGTCCCGGCAGGCCGGGATGTCGCGGTGGCGGCCGGAGAGGTGGGCTCGCCTGAGCTTTTGGTAAGCCTCGCCGTTCCAGATCTCGGAAATGGACTGGCGGCCCGCGTCGCCCACGATTAGCCTTCGCTCCCAGTCGCCGCAGCAGGGGCCGCACAGCCCGTCGTTAAAAACGAAGAGCCGCCGGAAAAGGTCCGGGCAAACGAAATCTTCCGGGGAGGGCAGGGCCGAGTAGTCCCGTCCCATGACCGTCGGCAGGCCAAAACCGATTTCGGCCACCTTGAGATCCCGAAAAAGCTTGATATAATCTGATTTGATCCCCTCGAGGCCATCGGAACCCTCGGAAAGGACCATGCTGGCCCTGGTCTGGACGCGGTTAAGGCCCATTTCTTCCTTGGCCTCCATGAAGGAGGCGATGTTGGCCAGAACTTTGCCGTAATCGGCCCCGACCCTAATAGCCTCGTATTCTTGACGATAGGGCGAGTCGAAGGAAAAGAAAATGTCCGTCAGCCCGGCGGCCAGGAGTTTTCTGGAAAGATCCGGGGTAAGGGCCACGGCGTTGGTGTTGATCATGACCCAGAGCCCGGCTTGGGCGGCCATGGCGACCATTTCCGGCAGCCGTGGGTGAAGCAGCGGCTCGCCCAGAAAGTTCAGCTTAACCGATCTTAGGCCCGTTCCCTCGGACGAGGCGATAATTTTTTGGTAAAGGGAGATATCGAGGTCCACCAAGCCCAGCGGGGCCCAGTGCTTTTGCCCCGTTTCCAGGTAATGGGTCCTGGGGCACATACGGCACCTGAGATTGCAACGGTTGGTGGGGTCGATGTCCAGATGGAGCGGGAAATCGCCGGCTTGGCCCTCGGCGCCCCTCCGGTCCCACTCCCGCCTATACTCCCGATAGCTTTCCGGTCGATGGGGCCGCCAGTCCAATTCCTCGGGAGCGGCCAGCTCGTAATAGGTCGGGCTTCGGTAGCCCTCCGACAATCCCTTAGCCTTCAAACCCATTGGCGACCACCCCGGCCTTTCCCCTAAACGTTTGCCCGCGCCTGGCCAAGCCCCTTGGGGACCCGGCGGCCAAACGGGCGGACCCCTTGCCCACGCTGTCACGGCGCCCCGGTCCCGCGCCTTGGGCGGGCCACGTTTCTTATCGGCCAGGATGGCGTAAAAATCCAGGCGCCAAACCAGCCCTCGGCCTCGGCCGCTGGCTTCCTCGCCTGGGCAGATGGTATCACCAACCGCGGCGACCGGCAACCTCTAGTCCGTAAACCAACCACCCTCGAAAGGCCCAACGATGGCGCTTCCTCCCCAACGGTCCCTAGTCGTCTTCCTTCTGGGGCTGGCCCTCCTGTTCGCCTGGGCCGGCCGGGGCCCGTCTTGGGCCCAAGAGGGGCAGAACGGGAACCGGTTGGCCAGGGAATGGCTCGAGAGGGATTGGCTGGAGCAGGACGGCCAGACCCCCGAAGGCGCTCCCGGGGAAGAACCGGGCGGCCAAGGCTCAACTTTGGGCGATCCGGGTAATTACCCGGCCTTGGCCCCGGCCGTCCCGGCCGCCCCGGATTACCAAGGCGGCGAACCGATTTACCTTGACGGCGTTCCGCCTTACCTGGACGGCGAAGCCGGCGGCTTGGAATCCCCAGAGACACCCGGGGCCCCCGAGTACCAAAGGATAGAGGAAGGCCCGCTCCCGCCCCTTCCGCCGCCCCCCTCGATGGAGGATACCGTCCAATATCCCACGGGCGGGACCCGGGAAGGGGTAGAAGCCTTGATGGCGCCCCCAGAACCCGCGCCCCCGCTGCCCGAGCCTTCGCTGCCCGAGCCGCCACTGCCTGAGCCCCCACCAGCCCCCTCGCTGGCCGAGACGCCACTTCCCGCGCCCCCGCTGGCCGAGTCCCCGGCTCAGGCCCCTGAACAAAGCCCGTCCGGTCGCTACGTCCCAATCGATCCCCTCTTCGAGGATCGCGAATTCGGGGAAGCGCCCCCGCCGCCCCCCGAGCCCATATACACCCCATTGGATCCGGGTTTTGTGGACACCGAGTTTGGCGATCTCCCCGACCTCTTCCCCAACGACGACCTTTCCCCACCGCTGGCCGGGCCCACGCCCGCGCCTCCCGAAGTCGCCGCGCCCGGGCCCGAGCCGCCTGAAGTCGGCCTGCCCGCGGTCGCCGAGCCCGCAACTACGGTGCCCGAAATATCGGCCCCCGACCACGCCGAGCCCGTAATGGCCGCGCCCGAGTCTCCAGAGCCGGGAATCGAGCCCCCCACAATCTCGGCCCCCGTTATCGCCTCCCCTGAAACCGCTTCGCCCGAAGCTGGCCCGGTTGAAACGGGCCAAGCCGAGACTGGCCAAGCTGAGTCCGCTCAACCGGCCAGTCCCTCAGAAAGCGCCCCGGCCAGCGTCTCCGAAAGCGCCTCAACGGCAGGTGGAGAGGACATCACCAACCTGGACGTGGGCGGCATGGTCGAGGCCTTAAAAGCCAAAGACTGGGCCGAGCTCCACGTCGGGGACAGCCTCTACGTCTGGCTTGGCGACGAGCTTTACCGGCGATTGGAAGACGGGAGCTTGGAGCCCACCGGAAGCGTCCTGAGCCCCAACGACACCTCCCTGGACGAGGAAGGCCGGGAGTGGTTGATCACCAACGATGACGGGAGCGTTTCCATCAGCGTCTCCCTTAAGGTCTGGGCCACCATCAACTTCGCCTACAATTCCTCGGACATCCTACCCGAATCGGAAAGCGTCCTGGAGACCTTTAGCCAAGCCTTGAAGCGCCCGGCCCTCTTGGACAAAAGGCTCCTCATCTCCGGCCACACCGACAGCACCGGAACCGATTTGTTTAACATGGGCCTTTCCCGCCGCCGGGCGGCTTCGGTCGCCCAGTGGCTGGTGGAAAAAGGCGGCTTGAACCCGGATCGGCTGATCCTTTCCGGTTATGGGGCCAGAATGCCCATATCCGACAACGAAACCGATGAAGGCAGGGCCATAAACCGCCGGGTCGAGTTTATCCTTCTGAACTAACGGGCCCGGGACGCCACCCCCCCAAAGCCAGCAAATTTCCTTGGCCACCAACCCCACTCTGGCCGCTCCGGATCGTTCGATCCCGGGCGGTTTTTTTGCGCCCGGCCCCTCGCCCTGACCGCCCCGAATCTTTACGTTCCCGGGCGGTTTTTTTTGCCCTTAGCC
>JAIRNQ010000071.1 GCA_031257955.1 Deltaproteobacteria bacterium
GATTGTTTTTGACCGAGCTGCGGGAAAAACATGGAAAGAAAAAATTACCTGGAAAACTGAGAAGATGCCATCAGGCCAGGTTATTCACGTGGTAGGTTGCTGAATTATGGTACTTAATATCACAATTTCTATCAGGATTGCTAAACACATCTTCACGTTCACAGCATACACCATAACATCTACCTACCGCCGTGACCCCTCTTTCCAAAATACTTGAGTTTTTTGTGAACGGTTTTAACGCACTAATTACCTTGTGAACGGTTACTTAACATTGAAAACTAATTTATAGGCTGATGAATCTAAATAATAACTTTTTCCCCCTACCAGTAAATATTAGTGTTGAATTATACTCCCATATTGGATAAGATTCCCAGCAAAAATTGGAAAAATCAAGTCGTCTATTTTTGGATTATGCCGTATTCGGCATAATTTGGATAATATGAACCGTCAGTAACACCAAAAATGCGCCCCGCTTCAGTTAAGTGCGAGACTACTAACTCAACGGCTCAATCGTCACAAATACCTTCCCATCCTAACCCGCCTCGACCGAGGGTGACAATCCCGTTTAAAGATGTCGCCCCGCATCCATCAGCCCCAGCGTATCTTAAGCGAGAGCGCGTGACTCCAGAACCTGCTTCATATCGGTTCTGGGGCGTGCCCTAGACGGCTCTTATAGCTTCCCAGTAGCCAAGACAGAATTTTTGGCCCCCACAATCCCAATGGGCACCCTATAGAGGCGGCCAAAGCCGATGGGGTGGCGCTAAACGCCGATTGCGCGACGCTACCCGGATGGCTCAAAGCTTTCGTTGGCCGGATGAGCCAGCGGCCATCAAGGCTACCGTGGCGGCGATAGGGATTTTTACTACTGAGACCCAGAGGGGCCGGACGAACCAGGACTGAGATTATCGCGAGCCTTGGACAAGGCTTGGGCGCCCTTGGGGGCTTCCGCAATCAAGCCCGTGAAAGTTTAAATTGTTTTTGACGCTTTTGTGCCGCCCGGCCGTCCTGGGCTCTGGGTCACCATGGCCCGGACCCAAACGATAGCGGCCAAGCCCGGAGTGGGCTTGGCCGCGGGGGAAAGGGCTGGCCAAGGCATGGCTGGCTAAGGTTTGGCTGGACCTTGGCGGGCGGGCCATTGGCCCGGCCAGCTGGGGGTCGGTCTAGCCGAGGGCTTTATTGGCGGCGGCCATGATGGCGTCCAGCTCCTTAATGGCCTCGGGGGGTATGGGGCTTTCCCGGGGGTCTTCGGCCTTGATCTTTTGGAACTTCTCCTCGGCCCGGTCGATGACCGTGGTCGGGTTCTCCAACCAGTTGGAGAGGGTCGGGCAAGTCATAAGCTCCGGGCGGTGGTGCTTTTCTTTGCGCAGGTATTTCATGGTGAGCTTACTGGAGAGGTACTCGCCCTTGTCTTTCTGGTCGATGATGTCTTCCACGGCCAAGGTTTCGGGGGTGACGTTGATGCCCGCCATAAAAGCCTTGAGGTAGTCGAGGATCTCGTTTATGAGGATGAGCGAGTGGTGGCTATACAGGTTACCGCATTCCAGCGAACCGGCCCCGACCTGGAAGGTCACCCCGGTCAGGAGGCCCACCAGAATGTTGATCCCGTATTGGAAGAGGACCTGGTGCGGCTGGCAGTCGCCGGAGAGGAGGCTGTTGGCCAAGCTCGGGATGCCGTAGAAGGCGCTCATCTGAGCCCCGGCGGCGGCCATGGCCATGATCTCCGGGGAGTGGGTGAGGCTAATGCCGGTTTTCATGTCCAGGTACTGGAAGAGGGTATAGTACCACTGGCCCAAGCCGGGACAGAGGGCTTGGCAGAGGGCGACCGCCCCCAGAAATTCAGCCGTCATCTGGGTCATGCAGCCGGCCAGGGTGTAGGGGGCGCTCCCGCCCACCAGAACCGTCAACGGGGTCATGACGTTTACGCCATATTCGCCGCAGAGGATCAGGCGGTCGATCTCGTCGGCCGGGAAGCGCAGCGGGGCTATGACGCAGAAGATGCTGCTTAATATGGGCCGTTTTTTTAGGTTTTCCACACCGCCGACGGTGGCCGCGGCCATGTCCAGCTCGTACTTAAGGTGAGAGGCGCCGGTGGTTAGGCACCAAAAATGCTTTTGGGTGTTTTACAGCACCAGCTTGGCCGTGGCGATGTCGTAGGTGGCCACTTCCAGATCGTGCGGGGTCATGGTGCTTGGGGCGTTAATATGTTGAAGGTGGTTGACCAGCCTGATGGAGTCCACGGTGTCGGCCACGGTCAGCGGGCGGGCTTGGCAGGTGCGCATGTCGTAGAAAGAAAAAGGCCCGCCGCCTTGCCTAGTGTAGTAATTGCCAAGCTTCATGGTCATGTCGTGTTCCGGATTCCTGGCGGCGCACAAGAATTCCTTGGGCGCCTTGGCCAAGAGCTTTTCCACCGTGGCCTTGGGCAGGTAAACCCGCTTGCGATCGTCGGAAACAGTCGCCCCTTGGGCGGCTAAAGCCTCCTGGGCCTTGGGGTGGTCGATGGCCAAGCCGGCCTTGGCCAGAACCTCTAGGGCCGCCTCATGAATCCTCTGGACCTCGTCCTGGGTCAAAGGATTGTAAATGGGTAGCATCAGAAAATACCTCCTCGGGTATGCGCGTAGGGATGATTTCGGATGAGGATCGCCTCGCTTCGGCTCTTACGATAACCCCCATTTGCCAATAAAACGGAAACAGCCATTAGGCTCGGGCGAATTACGCGCGCCCGTTCGCGCTTTCGGCCATCCAAAAGCCTGCCCCAAGATCATTATACGGATCATAATATAAGGCTTAGTCAGCCAAAATTAATGCATAAGTCACTTAAAGTTTAGGCCAAGGGACCCCCTGCCATGGCTCGGCTTCGGCCGCGTCCAATTCGGCCACGGAGCTTGCCAAATCAAGGTTTCGGCCTTTTGTCATTTTTCTATGACGAAATTCGCCGCCCGGCGACTTTTAGGTACGGGGGCCCGAAACTTCGAATACTATAGATGTATTTAGGGCCCTGACAACTGGCTTTAAATCGCTTTTGGGAGATCGCCCCCCATTTCCTTGTTTGACATGATTCGATTATATTCTTTTATTTCGTCAATTTCCAGGTTTTTTCAATGAGGGCAAAAATCATTTTCGGCCCAGTCGCCCTTTCCGGCCAAAGCCGTTTTGACGGAAAACCCGTTCGGGGAATTTTGGCCCCCTGGCCAGACTTAGGCCCCTCCCTTGGCTCTTGGTTGTCTTAAATATTTGACAAAAAATTTTACTTTCGTCCCGAATCGTAGTACAGTAATTCAAAACGAGACGAAAGCCCAACGCCAACTTAATTTTGGTCACGGGTTTTTCATTTAACCAAGCCTGAGTGTCTAAAGCCCGACTATCGATAGTTCGATCTGGCCCAACCCGGTTTTTGCCGGCTACCCCGACCTTGGGGGTCAGCCCCTTCCGGGCCGTCCAACCGGTCCCGACCATAATGTGTCCCACCTGGGCCTTACGGTCGTCTTGCTTGGCATTGGCGAGACAGTATTCAATTTTCGCTTAAATCCGCTCCACCAAAGAGATATAATCCAAAAAGCTTAGCCCACAGGTAAAATTAATCCCGACAATTTGCCTTTTACCCGCAAATTTTTGTATAACATGTCCGTAAAGAATCGCCCATCTGGTTCCGGCTTCTCAGACCTTGGGCCTTCTGACGCCGGCCCGTTGGACTCCGGACCGTCAGACCCAGCCACTTCGTGGCTTAGGGCCCCTCCGGCCATTGGCCAACGGCCGCCGTTGCCCAATGGCTGGCGATAAGCGACCAAGAGGGCATATTTTCTTGAATACTTTTACGATCTTTTTTATCGGTCGATATTAGGAGCTAAATATTAGCACTTTATCGGCTAGGCCGACAGGATGACTAAATTCTGTTGGCGTTTGGGTTTTCCGTTCGAGCCTTGGCGGAAAAAATGGGGCCCCTAAAGCCCCTTTTTTGGCGTTATTTTCACAGACCGGCCATGGAACCGCCGCTGACAACGGTTCGCCGCCCTGGCAGGAAACCCCGGCATTGCCGGGGCCTGGGCTGGCCTTGGCCCGCTTCCCACGTTCACGCTTTACCCCATTAGGCTTTAGGCTTTGGACGCATGCCATGATCAACGAAAAAGACCTTGATTCCCTGGGTTTAAATAAAAATCTAACCACCCTTTACTTGGCCGTGCTTAAGTCGGGCGTCCAGTCGGCCAGCCAGCTGGCCGCCGTGACCGGCTTGACCCGAAGCAACGTTTACGCCCTCATGCAACAATTATTGGCCAAAAACATGGTCAGTATCGATTTTAAGGGTACCAAACGCCGCTATAAGGCCACGGACCCGATCATCCTAAACCGCTTGGCCGAAGACCGGCTAAGGGACA
This sequence comes from Deltaproteobacteria bacterium, assembly GCA_031257955.1. Taxonomy (GTDB): domain Bacteria; phylum Desulfobacterota; class Desulfarculia; order Adiutricales; family Adiutricaceae; genus JAIRNQ01. The sequence continues at coordinate 4,371 of JAIRNQ010000071.1, forward strand.
TCCAACAACTCATGCCGGAACTCCAGGCCCTTTACGGCGCCGGCTCGGCCAACCCCAGAATCAGCTACTTTGAGGGCTCCACGGCCAGCGTTGCCGTTTTTGAGGAATTGGTTAACGTCACCGACAACAGCTACCGCTACTTTGGATCCCTTGACGCCCAACTGGCCGTTGAGGGCCAAGCCACGGTCAAACGCTCGGTCCAGAGGCGCCTCCAGAAGGGTATCCGCTCCCGGGCCATCCGGACCTGGGAGGCCGACGTGGCCGAACCGCCGGCCCTGGTCGGGGATCCCCAACTCCGGGAGGTGCGCTACTTCCCCAAGATGATCCCGCCCCATTGCCCGGATCTCTATATCTACGACCAGAAGCTGGCCATCCTTATGGCCGGGGGCGAGGGTTTTGCCCTAATCATAGAGAGCCTGGAGCTGTCGACCCTCATGGGGGTCATCTGGGACATGATCTGGGATATCTCCCTGACCCTGGAAGATCTCCAAAAGTACCTGGCCTCCGGCAAGAAAGCCACCGGCAAAAAATCCTAACCCCACTCGGCCCCCCTCGTCCCCCCTTTCGGGGCAGCTCAGGCTAAGGCGCCCAGTGGGCCCCTCGCCGCCCTGGCTTCCAGGCCTGGGCCTCAGGGCCAGGCCAGGCCCGGATCTGAGGCCTTTTGCCGTTACCAACCGCGGCCGCCAGGACAATATCAGGCGGCCGCGTCCGTTTCCCCCAGTGGGCACGTCCCTTCGGGCGTTGTCGCTTAAATTTCCGCCCGTAAAGTCCCTTTCAATCACCCATTTTATTTTTTTGGCAAAGCGGCTTAATCCGTGGTATGATTTGTGCCTTATAGTCCAGCCATTTTCGTTGGCGCGGTCGCCCTGGGGCGGGAGCGTTGGGAAATGGATCGTTTTCGTTGTCAGGCATCGCAAAGCCGCCAAAGCCTTCGCTTCCCTGGGACCGAGTCAACCCCGAAAAATCGTAAACCGTAGGCGCGGGTTTTTCGTTCTTCCCGTTCGCTACCCCTTTCCGGCCGCGACTTTAGGGTCGATCGGCTTAAGGGACGGGAGAGAAGGGCCCCGGTCGCCTCCGAGGGTCTCTGGCCCCCTTGGCCGCTTGTGGCCTTGCGTAGTGGCCGCTTGGCGAGCTTGTGCCCTGGCCACTTGAGACCCCAGACCGCCGCGGTCTGGAGTCGTTCCCTTATCCAGCGTAATTTTTTCCGGCTGGCCCATTGCCCCAAGTTTTTAGCCCCTGGCTTGCCGGCCGGGGTTTTTATAGGTGTTCCATGAAAGAAGAGGAAAAGACTCCTGACGTTACAGCCGAAAAGGACGATCAGAAAGAAAAGAGAAAGTGCGTCTGGGAGCAAATCAACGAAGCTGAGCGGGCCGAGGTGGAAACGTTGGCCGCCGAGTATAAGGAGTTTTTAACCAAGGCCAAGACAGAGAGGGCCGTAAGCCAAACCATATTGGAAAAAACCAGCCAGGCCGGCTACGTGGATTTGGCCGGAGGCTCTTCGGCCAAGAAAGGCGGCTGGTTGGGGCACCACGGCAAGCTTTTGGGGCTATTCGCGCCCGGCCATGACGATCCGCTGAACGGCTTCAATTTGATCGTGGCCCACGGCGACGCCCCCAGATTGGATCTTAAGCCCAAATGCGTTTATGAGGATATGGGCCTGGGACTTTTGAAGAGCAACCTTTACGGGGGGTTGAAAAAATTTCAGTGGCTGGCCAGGCCCTTGGCCATTTGGGGCTTCTGCGCCCTGAAGGACGGCCGCCACGTGGACATCCGCTTTGGCGAGGAACCGGGGGACCCGGTATTGACCATCACCGACATCCTGCCTCACCTGGACCGCAAAGTTCAAAGGGACAAGCGCCTTTCGGACGCCTTCCCGGCCGAGCGGCTAAACGTATTGGCCAACTCGCTGCCCGTGGACGACAAGAAGGCCAAGACCCGCTTCAAATCGGCCCTCCTGAAGATCTTCGAGGATCGCTGGGGCATCAAGGAAGACGATCTGATCTCCTCCGAGATCGAGATCGTCCCGGCCGGCTCGGCCCTGGAGGTCGGCTTCGACCGCTCCATGATCGGCGGCTACGGCCAGGACGACCGCCTGAGCGTTTTCACCGCTCTTAAAGCCTTACTTTCGACGAAAAAGCCCAAACGGCCGCTCCTTTTGATTATCTTCGACCGAGAGGAGATAGGCAGCTTCGGCAGCACCGGGGCCGAAAGCAACTTTATCATGCGCCTGGCCGCGGCCGCCTTGGGCGCCGCCGGCAAAGAACCCTCCTGGTTAAACGTCCAGAAGGCTCTGGCCGCCACCCGGGCCCTATCGGCCGACGTGGAAGCCTCGGTGGATCCGACCTTTAAGGAAGTCCACGACGATCTTAACTCCGGCCTCTTGGGACACGGTCCTTGCGTGGTCCGTTACACCGGCGGGGCCGGTAAATACGGGGCTTCCGAGGCCGGGGCCGAGTATATGGCCTTTATCAGGCGTATTTTTGACGAGGCCAAGGTCATCTGGCAAAGCACCCTTCTGGGCAAGCAGGAAGAGGGCGGCGGCGGGACGGTGGCCCACCTCATGGCCTATCACGGCATCAACGTGGTCGATAGCGGGCCGCCGCTTCTTTCCATGCACTCGCCCTTCGAGATCTGTTCCAAGAGCGACGTCTGGATGAACGCCAAGGCCCAAAAAACTTTTTACGCCTCGGCCTAGCCAAGGCGTAAGGCCTAAGGCTTTTGCTTTCGACCAAAAACGGCGCGCCGTTTTGGCCAGCGATCAAGTTTTTCCCCAAGTCTAAAATCCCCCATTCGGCGGCCCGTTTTATCGTCCCGCCTTGGCAGAGGCCGAGAGGCCCCAGATTTTGGCCAGAAACGATTCCTTTTTTGCCCGTTTTTCGCCAGGTTTTGGCGATTCATTTTAGTCTTTAAGGTGGACGCGATGAGAAAATTTCTATGTCTATGTCTTGGTTTGGCCATTGGCCTGTTTCTTTTGGGTCCCGTTTCCCCGGTCCGGGCCGACGATCCCATCAAGATCGGCCTCATGGGACCCGTCACCGGCGATTGGGCCTCGGAAGGTCAGGGCATGGTCCAGGTGGTCGAGATCCTGGCCGCCGAGATTAACGCCGCCGGCGGCATCAACGGCACCCAAGTCGTCGTTGAGGTAGGCGACGACGGCGGCACCCCCCGGACGGCGGCCATGGCCGCCCAAAAACTATTGTCCTCCAACGTCGTGGCCGTGGTGGGCACTTACGGTTCTTCCGTGACCGAGGCCACCCAGGACATCTACGACGAGGCCGGGGTCATCCAGATCGCCACCGGCTCTACCAAAATCAGCTTAACCGGCAAGGGCCTCCAGCGTTTCTTCCGGACTTGCCCCCGGGACGACGAGCAGGGCCGCGTTCTGGCCAACAACGTCAAAAGCCTGGGCTTTACCAAAGTGGCCCTGGTCCACGACAACACCTCTTACTCCAAGGGTTTGGCCGATGAGGCTAGGGAGATCTTCAAGGCCATCGGCGTGGGCGAAGTCTACTACGATTCCATCGTCCCCAATGACCGCGATTACACGGTCAGCCTGACCAAAATCCAGGCGGCCAACCCCGACGTCATCGTCTTCACCGGCTACTACCCCGAGGCCGGGCTCCTCCTCAGGCAAAAACGGGAGCTGGGCTTTAACGTTCCCATGATCGGGGGCGACGCCACCAACAACAGCTCCATCGTCGAGATTGCCGGCAAGGAAGCCGCCGACGGTTATTATTTTGTCAGCCCCCCGGCCCTGCCGGACATGAAAAGCGAGTCGGCGGCCAAGCTCATGGCCACTTACCAGGAAAAGTATGGCACCCTCCCCAGCTCGGTTTGGTCGGTTTTGGCCGGCGACGCTTTCCTGGTCCTGGTCGAGGCGGTCAAGGCCGTGGGCCCCGATTCGGCCAAGATGGCCGAGTGGCTCAAGACCGGCCTTAAGGATTTTCCGGGCCTCTCCGGGTCCATCACCTTCGACGAACACGGCGACCGGGTCGGCGAGGTCTATCGCCTCTACAAGATCTCCCCCGACGGCCAGTTCGTCATCCAGTAAGGCCCATACACTCCCCGTTTAGGGGGGAACCTTACCTTCCCCCCAAATCAAAGCCGGCCTTGGGCTTCCGGACCCGCCGGTAGACTGAGGGCCGGTTTTTGGTTGGTTTAGGCGCCGCCCCGGGTGCCCGTCTGGGCGCCCGGGGCCACGCGTTTTTTTGGTTTTCGCATGTACGATTTGAATTTCTTTCTTCAGCAGCTCTCCAACGGCCTGACCAGGGGTAGCATCTACGCCTTGATCGCCTTGGGCTACACCATGGTCTATGGGGTGATGAAGCTGATTAACTTCGCCCACGGCGAACTCTTTACCCTGGGGGCCTTTTTTGGCTACACCTTGCTGGTGACGCTGGGCCTGGCCGGCAGCCTGGGCCCACCCTTGGCCATAGGCCTTTCCATGATCATGGTTCTGGGGCTGGTGGCCCTGGCCGGCCATCTCTTGGAGAGGGTGGCCTACCGCCCGCTCCGACACTCCGACCGCTTGGCCGCCGTGGTCTCGGCCCTGGGGGCGAGCATATTTTTGCAAAACGCCATCATGCTCAAGTGGGGCGCGCAGTACCGGGCCTACGGGGCGGATCTTTTGCCCAACGTGGTCTTTCGGGTCGGGGGTTTTAACCTCCCGCTGGTACGGCTTTTGGTTTTCGTGGCCGCCGTGGTTGTCATGGCCTTCCTCCACGCCTTCATCCACCGCACCCGTCTGGGCTTGGCCATCCGGGCCTCGGCCATCGACCAGGGGGCGGCCAAACTCATGGGCATCGACGTCAGGAAGGTCATCGCCCTGGTTTTTGTCATCGGCCCGGCCCTGGGCGGGTTGGCCGGTCTGTTGGTCGGTCTCTACTACGGCCAGATAAATTACAACATGGGCCAATTATACGGCCTGAAGGCCTTTACGGCGGCCATTATCGGGGGTATTGGCAACATTACCGGGGCCATGGTCGGGGGCCTTCTGTTGGGCCTCTTGGAAGCCCTTGGCGAGGGCTACGTTTCGGTGGCCTGGAAAGACGCCCTGACCTTCGTGGTCTTGATCATGATCTTGGTCTTTAGGCCCACGGGCCTCCTGCCTGAAAGGGTGGCCGAAAAGCTATGAGCCCGGACCTTCCCAGCTCCAGCCTCCCAGCCGCCCCCGACGCCAACCGCGTCGACGGTGCCAACGGTGCCACCGGTGCCAACGGTGGCGGCGCCGGCTCGAACCTTCTGCCCGGGGCCCTGACCGGCTTGGCCGCGCTGCTGTTTGCCTTTCTGCCCCTATTTTTGAACGCCTTCGCCGGAAGCTCCGCCCCCTACTGGCTGGACGTCGTCAACACCGTGGGCCTCTACACCATCCTGGCCCTCTCCCTAAACGTAATATTGGGGCACGCCGGTATGTTCCATATGGGGCACGCCGCCTTTTTTGCCATCGGGGCCTACGCGACGGCCATTTTGAACCTCAGCTACGGCTGGTCGATTATCGCTACCATGCCGGTGGCCGCCCTGGCCGCCGGGGCCGTGGCCCTGGTGCTGGCTTGGCCCATAATCCATCTGCGGGGCGACTATCTTCTGATAGTGACCATAGGCATAGTCGAGATTGTACGCATCGCCTTAACCAACAACATTTTTGGCCTGACCGGCGGCTCCAACGGCCTGGTCGGAATCGCCCGGCCCAGCGTCTTTGGCTTTAGGATTACCCGACCGCAGCATTTCTTTTACTTCATCTGGATCGTGGTCGGGCTGACCATGCTTTTGTTCCATTGGCTGGAGAATTCCCGCTTCGGTCGGGCCTTGAAGTTTATCAAGGAAGACACCGTGGCCGCCGAAAACATGGGCGTCAACACTTCCCGCTATAAGCTCATGGCTTTCGTGGTCGGGGCGGCCTGGGCCGGCTTGGCCGGCACCATATTCGCCAGCCGCATGCGCACCATTAGCCCAGAGTCTTTCGTCTTTAGCGAGTCGGTCCTACTTTTCACCATAGTTATCCTGGGCGGGAAGGGCAGCCAAAAGGGCGTCCTTTTGGGATCGTTTCTGGTCATGGGCCTTCCGGAATTCTTCAGAGGTTTTGAAGATAAACGTCTTTTAGTTTTTGGGGCGGCTTTGGTGGTCATGATGATCTTTAGGCCCCAGGGCCTTCTGCCCTCTAAACCGGCCCGTTACCGTCTCCCGGACCCCTGGCCCGGAAAACTTTCGGGCGCCCCGGCCGCCGAGCCCGTGACGGCCAACGGCAAGCGGGCCCAAAACGGCGCCGCCGCCACCGGTGCCGCCGGCGCCCTTTCCGAACCTTCGGGCCCCCAAGGCTCGGACCCCCAAAGCCCTGGACCACAAGGTCCGGGGGCTTAAGGCCAAATCGTCGCCATGCAGATCTTGTCCCTTAGCAGTTTAACCAAGACCTTCGGGGGCCTGGTGGCCGTGGCCGGGGTCTCCTGCGGGGTGGACCGGGGGGCGGTGGTCGGCTTGATAGGTCCCAACGGGGCCGGCAAGACCACGGTCTTTAACCTCATCACCGGATCGATTAAACCCGACGACGGCCACATATTTTTTTCCGGCCACTCCATCCGGGGACTTAGGCCCCATAGGATCGTCAAGCTCGGCATTGCCCGCACCTTCCAGACCATCAGGCTCTTCCAGGGCCTTTCGGCCTTGGAAAACGTCCTCTCCGGCTGCCACTGCCGCATGCGCTCGGGCCTGGTGGCCTCCCTCTTGCGCCTCCCCGGCCAACGCCGCGAGGAGCGGCTGGTCATCGACCGGGCCATGGGCGAGCTGGAGTTCGTGGGCTTGGCCAATCTTTGGCGGGCCACGGCCGGATCGCTGGCCTACGGGGACCAAAGACGCCTGGAGATCGCCCGGGCCCTGGCCACCGAGCCCAAACTCTTGATCCTGGACGAGCCGGCCGGGGGCATGAACGAGCAGGAAACCTACGAGCTGCGCCAACTAATCGAGGCCATCCGCAAGCGCGACATAACGGTCCTCCTAATCGAGCACGACATGGGTTTTGTCATGTCCGTCTGCGACCGGGTCCTGGTCATGGAAAACGGCATCCTGATCGCCCAGGGCACGCCCCAGGAGATCCAAACCAACCCCAAGGTCATCGAGGCCTACCTGGGCCTGGACGACGACTGAGCCCCCTGACGGTGGCGCCCAGTGACCGACCGCCAATCCACCGGGACCCTTCCAGGAGGCCCAAAACGGCGCCGGGCCCTATGACCCCCCTGGCCTTGGCCAAAACGTCGCCTGGCGGGCCTCCTGGACCCCTTTACGGGCCTCCCAGAGACCGACCAGTGACTACCGTCCGGGACCCTTCAGGAGGCCCAAAACGCGCCAAGCTTATGGGACCCCCCTGGCGGGGTCCCCAAACCGGCGAATATCGTCTGGGATAGCATGCTTGAACTTAAGGATTTAAAAGTGTCTTACGGCGGGGTGGAAGCCTTGCACGGGCTTAGCCTCACCGTTGGGGAAGGGGAGCTGGTAACCATCCTGGGGGCCAACGGGGCCGGCAAGAGTACCACCCTCATGGCCATAAGCGGGCTGGTCCGGCCCAAGAGCGGCTCGATCACCTTCAAAAACGAGCGCCTCGATAGCCTCCGCAGCCACGAGGTGGTTCAGCGGGGCGTGACCCAAGCCCCGGAAGGGCGTCGGGTCTTTGGGCCTA
>JAIRNQ010000109.1 GCA_031257955.1 Deltaproteobacteria bacterium
ACCAAGCTGGAAAAGGACCTCAAGGAAGCCAACAAAAAAGAGGCCGAACTGACCAAGCGTTGGGAGTCGGACAAGGAAGTCATTTACAAAATGGGCACCCTCAAGGAAGGGATTGAAGCCACCCGCTCCGAAATGGAAAAGGCCCGACGGGAAGGCGATTTGTCCCTGGCCGCCGAGCTTCAATACGGCAAGCTTCCCGACCTTGAGTCCAAGCTGGACGTTCTATCCAAAGACGCGTCCCATAGGCTGATTAAGGAAGAGGTTGGCCCCGACGACATCGCCCAGACCGTCTCCAAGTGGACGGGCATACCGGTGGGACGCCTTCTGGAAGGCGAACGGGAAAAGCTGGTCCACATGGAAGAAAGGCTCGGCCAACGGGTCATCGGTCAGGACGAGGCCCTCAAGGTGGTTTCCCGGGCCGTGCGCCGGGCCCGCTCCGGCATCGGCGACCCCAATAGGCCCATAGGCTCATTCATTTTCATGGGCCCCACCGGCGTCGGCAAAACCGAGATGGGCCGGGCTCTGGCCGAGTTTTTGTTCGACAGCGAAACGGCCATGGTTCGCCTGGACATGAGCGAGTACGTCGAAAAGCATCAAGTGGCCAGGCTGATCGGCGCCCCCCCGGGTTACGTGGGTTACGAGGAAGGCGGTTACCTGACCGAGGCGGTTCGCCGAAATCCTTACAGCGTGGTCCTTTTCGACGAGATCGAGAAAGCCCACCCCGAGGTTTTCAACACCCTTCTGCAGATATTGGACGACGGGCGCCTGACCGACGGCCAAGGCCGGACCGTGGATTTCAAAAACACGGTCATAATCATGACCTCCAACATCGGCTCCCAATACATCGTAAACGGGGACGAGGATACCGGCGAAAAATCCCGCAAGGTCATGGAAGCCTTAAGGTCCCATTTCAGGCCTGAGTTTTTGAACCGCATAGACGACATCGTCATCTTTAAAGCGCTCTCCCTCGAGGCTTTGGAGAAGGTGGTCCGGATCCAGGTGGAACTCCTGGCTTCCAGGCTGGCCGAACGGAAGCTGACCATGAAGCTTACCCCGAAAGCCGTAACCTATCTGGTTAATGTCGGATACGATCCCGTTTACGGGGCCAGGCCCCTCAAACGGGCCATCCAGACCGAGCTTATGGACCCCCTGGCCATGAAACTCCTTAACGGCGACATCCTGGACGGCCAAGCCTTGACCGTGGACGTGGCCCCCGACGGCGGATCCCTGATCATTACCGCCACCCAGGGCTCAGACAAAGCCCTGGCCATAGTCGAAGAGGATCCGGACGGCGACGAATAACCCATAGTCCTGGAGCCTTCGGTCCCCGGCCTCTGGGGACGGCTGTCCCATAATACTTTCTTAACCCCCAAGCCCAAAACGGCCCGACCGTTTTGGGCTTGGCCACGAGCGAAAGGCGGCCCCCTTGAACGGCCAGAACCCATGGGGCGACGGTGACTCCCGCGCCCAAGCCGATCTAATCGCCGCCATCTCCACGGCCGCCGGACCCGGGGCCCTCAGCGTGATCAGGCTCTCCGGCCAGGGCGCCGGCCAAGCCTTGTCCCGTGTCTTCCAATCCCCCACCGACCCCCTCCAAAGACCCAGAGCCATGGCCTACGGCAAGCTGGTCCACCCCGAGTCGAAAGAACTTATCGACCGGGCCATGGCCGTTTTCTTTCCCGCCCCCCATTCTTTTACCGGCGAGGACTCGGCCGAGATCTTCGGGCACGGGGGTTCCACTTTGCCCCGCCTGATTTTGGAGGCCGTCTTGGCCGCCGGGGCCAGGCCGGCCAACCCGGGAGAGTTCACCCAAAGGGCCTTCCTAAACGATCGCCTGAGCCTGGACCAAGCCGAGGCCGTGGCCGATCTGGTGGCCGCGCAAAGCGAGGCCGAAGCCGCCCTGGCCGCCCGCCACTTGGAAGGCGCCCTTTCGGCCAAAATCGATCCGGCCATCGACAAAACCGTGAACATCCAGGCCGAACTGGTGGCCATCCTGGATTTCGAGGAAGACTGGGACGAATCCGGCCGCCGCGCGATTCTGGCCGGCCTGAAGGAAATCCACTCCGAGATAGCCAATCTTTGCGAGATTGGAAAAAACCTCAGGGTCTTTAGGGACGGCCTTAGGGTGGTTTTGACGGGACTACCGAACGCCGGGAAATCAAGCCTCTTTAACGCCCTGCTTGGCCGCGACCGGGCCCTGGTCAGCCCCAGGCCCGGGACGACCAGGGATTACCTGGAAGCCACGGTCAGCTGGGACGGGCTAAGGGTCGAGCTGGTGGATACCGCCGGCCTGGGGGCCGCCTCGGCCGACGAGCTGGACGAACTGGGCCAAGATATGGCCCTTAGGGAACTTGAGGCCGCCGACGTCATCCTCCGCCTGCGCTCGGTTACCGAGCCCGGGCCCGATGGGGCCGACTCCCAGACCGGGGGCAGCCAGGCCGGCACCGACGCGGCCGACGCCGACCCTGCGGGCATGGGCCAGGCGGGCAAGGACCTCTCGGCCAAAACCCTTACCGTTTGGAGCAAATCCGATCTCGCCAGCGGACCCCTCCCGAACGACGCCCTGAGCGTTTCCGCCCTGACCGGGGCCGGCCTGGGCGAGCTAAAACTCGAAGTCTTAAAACGCCTCGGGCTCACCCCCGGCCTTAAACCGGAAACCGTCCCCAACCTGCGACAGAGGCTGGCCCTGGAGGAAGCCCGGGAACGGATTTGGGACGCCCGCCAAGCCCTTCTCGACCAGCTACCCCCCGACATAGCCGCCCTGGAACTTTCGTCCGCCCTCGAAGCCCTCAACCGCGTCTCCGGCCGGGCGCTGACCGAAGACGTCCTGGCCCAAGTATTCGCCAAATTCTGCGTGGGCAAGTAAGCGAGCCCCAAGGGCTCATTTCCCCAGTCTCCGGCTGTGACCTAAGCGGGGCATAGCCCAGGGGACGGCTGAATCTCGGGCACGGGTGGGCCCAGTGAGCGGTTTAGTCCACTCGCCGGCAGAGCCCATTGGGCGAATGGAGCTTGGTTCCGGAGAGGCCCATAAACGGGCCCAGAGGGCCCGCCACGCGATTATCGGCCTACAACCCACCCTACCCTAGCCACCCTGAATTTTTCGTTCGTCCCGGAGGCTCTGAGGCCGTTTTTGGCCGAACGGGGCTCGACGAGCGGTTGGGTTCAAATTTAGCCAAGTCTGACCTGGGCGAGTCAGCTAAACCACACTGCCTGATTTCCCGGGCTTCGGGGGTGAGCCAAGCACGGCTGAGTTTCGGGCATGGATGGGTCCAAGGAACGGGAAAGTCCAGTTACCGGCAGAGCCCATTGGGCGAATGGAGCTTGGTTCCGGAGGGGCCCATAAACGGGCCCAGAGGGCCCGCCACGCGATTATCGGCCTACAACCCACCAACCCTAGCCACCCTGAATTTTTCGTTCGTCCTGGAGGCTCTGAGGCCGTTTTTGGCCGAACGGGGGTCGACGAGGCATCGGGTTAGGAATGGGCTAAGTCTGGCCTGGGTAATTGAGGGAAACCAAATACCGAAGGTGACCATTACGGATTGACGTCGTGGCACCAGACTTCCGCGGCCAGAGGAAGGCACATGGCCGGCTTGGTCTCGGTTATCCATAAGTGGCCCCGGCAAAGTTATCGTCGGCATGGACAGTATCGTCAAAGATAGGCCTACCACGGTCACCGCGGCCAATGGCCCGACCCTGGATTGGGCCGGCCAAGCGGTCACGGTCAAGGGATACCGACGGCGATTTTTTTCTTGACTGGGGAGTACAAAAATTATATAGTCACCCTTGGCCCTGAAAACACGGGCCTACTAAAGCTTTTCATTAACCAATAAGTTTCTATATAATTGACAATTAGATTCTAAAATATAGAAATTTGCGCAACTTTAGTATGCCGGGGTAGCTCAGTCGGTAGAGCAGAGGACTGAAAATCCTCGTGTCGGCGGTCCGATTCCGTCCCCCGGCACCAAAAATATTATTCCAGGAAGTCCTTGTTTTTCAAAGGTTTTTTGGGCTAAGTGGTTTTTCCCATCCTTATTGGAGTGTGCCAAAACTTGTCGGGTTTTGGGCGAGAAACCGCCAGCGAAGCCTTTGCTAATACCGAAGGAAAAAGGGAAATTCCGGGAAAAACCATCCTCGCAAGCCTTCACACATTTTCAAGCGGAACGACCACTATTACTTCAGGTTCGTATTGCCCAGTACAGCCAAAGGCTTGGTGGGCAACGAGATCCGCAAGAACTTGCGCACGCCATTTCGTCTCGAAGCTCTCAAACTCTCCCGATATCTGTATTCCCACATTCAGGAATTGCCGGAAACACCAGGAATGGATTTCACGGAACTGAGACGCGTCTTGT
>JAIRNQ010000155.1 GCA_031257955.1 Deltaproteobacteria bacterium
GGAACGGAAGGGAAGCCCATGGGGGTATTTTCGGGCCGCGTTGGCCAAGGTGGCCAGGGGAGGGGGAGATTTTTTACGGCCGGCCGAAAGGGCTAACCCCCACGGCGGGAGCGGGCCCGTTGGGGCCGGCCGAGGGGCGATTTTCGCTTTTGGCCATAAACGGGTCTAACGGGCCCAACAGGCGACGATGCCGGCAGACAGGTAGGTGGATATAGGTTGGGGCGCTGGAAGGCCGTGGCGAGCGTTTTAGGGGCGCTGGCGGGGCTATTGGAAAGCCAGTCAGGATTCGGGAACGGAGTGGTTTTCAAAAGTGGGGCTCGCGGCCGGAGGCCGGGAAGGGCCCGGGCGGGCCTTCGGGTCGGTCGGGGATAACTTAGGGAGGCCCGTGGGGGTCTTTTCGGGCCGCGTTGGCCAAGGCGGCCAGGGGGGAGTTTTTTGGGACGGACTAGGACGGGACCAGATGGCCGCGCTTGGGGCGCGGGGCGGAAAGGCGGGGATTGGCTGAGGCCATCGATGGCCCCGGCGGTCGTTATGGCGGCCTTGGCGGTCGTTATGGCGGGCTGTACCGGTTCCCGGCTGGGCACGGTCTCCGAAAGCGGCGTCTACTCGCCCAGATTGAGCGGCGTGGCCGGCGAGCTGAAGCCGGCCGGCGAGGACGAGTTTTTGGCCGGCAACTATAAAGCGGCCAGGCCGCTTTTAACCGAGGCCGGTCGCGGGGGGAGCCTACGGGCCGTCTTCTTCCTGCGGATCATCGTTGAGCGGGGCCTGACGGCCAGGCGCCCGATGCCGGGGAGGCCGACCGTTTGGTGTCTTTGATGGGGGCCATGAAAGATCGCCTCACTGAACTGGCTACCCGGGGTCCCCGGGCCGATAGGCCCATTTATTTGGCCTCGCTGGCCCTGGCCCACTTTCGGGGCAAGATGGGCGGTACCCGGGATCTGGACCAAGCCCTGTCCCTTTCCCGCCAAGCCGACTCTGGGGGTTTCATTCCGGCCATGAACCTGACGGCGGCCATTTTGCTGACCCCGGGGGTGGATGCCGGGCCAATCAAGGATCTGGTGTCCGGGGGCATAATCGAGGCCTACGAACTCTCCCTGGCCGCCGCCAACAAAAACGACCCACTGGCCATGGGGAACATAGGTTACCTTTACCGAACCGGCCGGGGCATCTCCCTGGACTCTTTCCTGGGGGCCAGCTGGACCAGAAAGGCCGCCGAACTGCCCCAGACCACGCCCAGGGTCCTAAACGATCTGGGGGCCATCTACGAGGAAGGCAAGGCCGTTACCCCGGACAAGGCCGAAGCCCAGAGATGGTATGGCCTAGCCGCCGCCCGGGGCTACCGCATGGGCACCAACAACCTTTCGCGGCTTAGATCCGGCCACGGCGGGACCCCGGAAATTCTGGACGGGCTCGAGTATTGAGGGAAGAATCGACCGCGGTCGGCAAAAGCCAAGCCCCCGGGCCAGCCAAATAATCAAAGCTCCCGTTTTGGCCAGCCAATGGCCGAAGCGGGGGCTTTTTCATTGGGTCGGCGGTCCGGGTTGCCGAAGTTGTCAGTCCATGAGTAGTAAGCAGTTACGGAAGACGAGCCTTTGAAAATCGTCGATAAGGGCCTTGGTCAGTTTGTACTGGGGTGGTATGGCCAGATTATGCTTGGATCTAGTCATGGCCATGTAGATAAGCCGGATCTCCTCAAGATTAACCACGCATTGGAATTCGATGGGTAAGGAACCCGTTTTGTCGAGGATGGCCTCAATCGTGGCACCCATTTTGCACATGTCATACAGGTTAATAAAATCGTCAAGCAGAATAACGTTTTTGTATTCCCGGCCTTTGATTTTGTGGGCGGTGGTGGCTATATAATCGGCCTCGGATTCATCGGCGATGTTTTTAAGCATTTGATTGTATATGGCAAAGGCGTCCTCTTTGTATTTCTTGGCAATCCTTATCCTGGTATTGGCCGCCGAATCGTTGGCTTGGTTGGCATACAATTCGAGAGCCTCGATGGTGGGAAACTGTTTTAGAAAAGCGTCTTTGACCAAGTGGCGTTTGTCGTTTATGAGGTTAACCAGATCCAAAATCATCTCGAATTGGTAACCGGCGAAGCCGCCGTTATAGGCGAAGCGTTTGGCCTGGGCATTTTTAGCCACGAAATCGAACAAACCGGCGTTGGTTCTGGCTATGAGCAAGTTCCCGGGGACCCCGCCTTCGGCATTGGGCTTGGCTACCCCGGAAAAGGGCTTGGGGGCGTCCAGGAGGGTTAAGTATTTGTTGGCCAGCTCGGCCACGGAGTTGGGACACCTGAAGGACTGGGTCAGGTAATACACGGCCGAGCCGCGCAGATATTTTTTGGACAAGGCGTTGACCGCACCGTTGAAGCCGTAAATCTGCTGGTAGGGATCGCCGACAAAGATCTGTTTGGCCCGGGCGCCGGTAACTAGGCTGATCATGCAATCGTTTAGGTCCTGGGCCTCGTCGACCAGGATGCGATCGTACTGGTCCAGCTTGCCGCCGGGTTCCATCTGGAAAAGCTTAAGGTAGCCGTTATGGGGCATGGTAAACTTGCCGTCCACCGAGTCTTTCCAGACCTTGCTTACCAAAGAAGTCATGTCCTTGGCCCGTTTGCCGGCACCTTCGAGCTTAACCTTAATCTTCCTCTTGCGGGACTTCAAAAAAGCTTCCAGCGACGGGCTGGCGCTCATAAAAAAATCCTGTAGACACTCGTTGACTTCCTTGGCCAGGAAATACTTGATCTCTTGGCTGTGGATTTTATACTCATTGATATAGGGCATCAGGGCATAAGGCCTGATCTCGCCCAAAGTGCGGCTATATTTATGCCCGATGCTTCCGTAAGCCAGACTGTGTATAGTTTTCACCAAAACGTTGGGGCAAGAACTAAAAGCAATCTTGGATTCCTCGGCCAGGGATTTGTTGAAGGCCAGATAAAGCGTTTTTTCCTTGGGGTGGCTTTCGGCAAAGGCCCGAAGGGTGGAAGTCTTGCCCGTCCCGGCGTAGGCGGTGATGGCCACCAATTTTTCTTTGGCGCCAAGGATGGCTTCCTGCTCGGCGGTGAGTTTGAATTTGTCGAAAGTGGTCATGTGTCCGCTCTGGTTAAGGGGTTAACGATGGCTTCCCGCTCGGCGGTGAGTTTCAATTTGTCGAAAGTGGTCATGGGTCCGCTCTGGTTAAGGGGTTAACGATGGCTTCCCGCTCGGCGGTGAGTTTCAATTTGTCGCGAGTGGTCATGGGTCCGCACTGGTTAAGGGGTTAACGATGGCCCAGGCGTCTGGCCGATTGTTGGCTAGCGCTTGGGGCCACGGCCCGAGGCCGCCCGGCCCGCCGGATCCGAGGGAACGGGCAAGAGGACGGCCGCCGTCTCGGCTAGCCTCCGGAGATTCTCGCCCAGGGCGTCCGGGCCAATGGCGTTGGTCTCCAATAGCTTCAAGGCCAAATCCACCGCGCACTTCAAGGCCGCCTCGGCCTTGGCCGGGTGGATATTGGCGGCGACGTCCCGAAGTACCGCCGTAAGTTTGGCCAGGGAGTTGGCGGCGGCGCTTGGGTTTCCCAGGCGTCCCCGCTCGACCAGCCTTACGGTCAGATCCCCGGCCAAGGCCAGCTCCCCGTTGGCGCCGGCCTTGCCGGCCAAGAGATCCCGGGCGGCCAGGCCAAGAAAGGTTAGGGCCTCGGGGAGGTTGGCCGCCGACAGCAGCCGGCGTTCGATGAGCCTCTGGCAGATCTCCCGGGCCAGCCGGAGGGGAAGTTCCGTTTCCTTGGTCACGGCCGGGCACCGGCAAATATGGGCCCGGGCCCGAAAAGGGGCAGGGATGCGGTCATGTGGCAAACCGGGGCG
>JAIRNQ010000188.1 GCA_031257955.1 Deltaproteobacteria bacterium
GACGAGCCCCTGGAGCTGACCGAGACCGCCCCGGACGAGCCTCCGGCCGCTCCGGCTGAAGAGCCCCACGCCCTGGAAGTCGAATCCGTGCCCGATCTCGAATCCCCCGGGGCCGAAGCCCGGACCCAGACCCTGGTCCAGACCTCGCCGGTGGCCCCGGATCCGTCTTTGGGCGATTTGGCGGCGGACTTGGAAGGGCCGGCCGGTCCCCCGCCGGCCCCCGAAACGGCGCCCCCGGCCCCCGAGCCGGCGCCCCCGGCGCCGACGGCCATCCCGGCGGCCAGGCCCATGTCCATTTTGGAAGGCCGGGGCGGGGTGCTCAAGGCCAGCCAGACCCAGATGTCCACGCCCATACAGATCGACCAAACCCAGCTGCCCCGGGTCATGAAAGAGGCGGCGGCCGCCGCCCAGACGGCCTCGGCCGGCCCCGGCGCGACCGGGGCGGCCACGGTAACCGTGCAGGAACTGGACGCCACCTACCAGAAGAACGTTTTTCTAAACTCGCTGGAGATTGTCTACTACAAACTCCTCAGGGCGGCCTTTGCCCAGTTTTTGATCTTTCCCAAGGTCACCAGCCGGGCGGCGGTAACGGTCATATCCAGAAACCCCGACCACCTCAAGGTGGCCGAAAACGTCCTGACCAACACTACCCTCAGCTTCGTCGTCTGCGACGTGAAGCTGAACATCAGGGCCGTGGTCGAGGTGGTCGACGAAAAACTCCCCCCCTCCAACAAAGATCGGGCCAGGGATTACATTCTCAAGAAAGCCGGCCTCCTGGTCGTGCGTTTCTACAGCGGCGACACCCCACCGGACGTCTCCACCCTCAGAAAGCTCCTCACCGACTGACCCCGCCCTCCCGGCGGGGTCCCCAAATGGCTCGCTCCTCCCATTCCCTTACGGGGCCTTATCGGCCCCTTTTTTAATTGGGGGGCACAAAAAAAAGGCCCTTCCCCGGTCGGGGAAGGGCCTTTGGCGAGGCGCGGGAATTGGCAAGCTCGGGCCGCGGACAAATTTATTTGGCCGCTGGTTGTTTGGCGTTTTGCTCGCCCTTGGCTTCCAGCATGACCCTCTCGCAGAGGAAGACCGTCTCGGCCACGTTGTTGACCACGTAGTCGGCGCCGGAGCGTTTTTTGACGCTTTCGATGATCATGGCCCCGGAAATGAAGATGATGGGCCTGGCCTCCAGGGGCACCTGCTGGCGGATTAGCTGGACGGTTTGGGTCAGGGCCCCGTGGCCGGAGGTCATGAGCGAGGAGAGCCCGATTATATGGGGCTGGAAACGCCAAGTCTCTTCCAGGAACTGCTCGGGCCGGACGTCGACTCCCAAGTCCTTCACGTCGTAGCCATAGGTGGTCAGCATGGCCCCGGCCATGTTTTTTCCCAAGTCGTGAATGTCGCCGGCCACGGTCCCGATGAGGACCTTGCCCCGGCCCGAGGGCACCTGGGGGGTTTTCACGTAAGGCATGACCATGTCGATGATCTGCTTCATGATGTCCCCGGCCATGATTAGCCCGGCGATAAAATACTCGCCGGTTTCGTATTTGTGCCCTATGTCTATGAGCGATTTTTGGCAGACCTCCATGATTTGGGTGGGATCCGTCCCCATGTTCAGAAGCTGCCTGGTCATGCGGCGGCAGGCCGAATCCTTTAAGAGGGTTATCAATTGGGACAAGCGCTCTAGCGAGGGCTTATAGTTTGTCATGGACGGTACCCAAAAACCGCCGGGCCCAAGGCGGCCCGGCCAATTGGCCCAGGCCTTCGGCTACCAGCCGCAGGCCTCCCGGAGGGGGACGATGGCCTCGGAGAGGCCGCCGAGGTTAAAGTGGGTCTCCATCACGGCCGTGGAATCGTAGCGGGGGACCCTGAAGGTGACCCTTTCGGCCGGGAGGAGGGCGGCGATTAGGGCGGTCGGGTTATTGGAAATGACGCCCTGAATGTTGGTCGAATACTTCCAAAACGAGGTAACCGGCGGGTTTTGGTCTATGGCGTGTTCGACCCTGGCCCCCCGGTAGTAGTCGGACTGGATGCGGGCCCGGAAGATCACCGAAAGCTCCGTCCGGCCGTTTTCGCATTTAATGACCATCGAGGCCTGTTCCTTGGTGAAGTTGGCCGAGTGCCTGACCGGGGCCAGGTTTAAGATGGTCACGTTGGCCAGATCGCCCAGGCCCGAGTGCTCGGCCGAAGACAGGGCCCAGTTGCCGTAAAGCCGGTAACCGCGGCCCGTGGCGGCCAGCTTTCGGACCGTCAGCAAATCGCCGTCCTCCCCGTCCTCGGCCGGCCGGTCGCCGGCCGCGGCCTGGGTCCCAACGGAGAGGCCTTCTCCGGCCTCGTCGCCGGGCCCCCTGTCAGCGGCTGGCCCAGGGGCTGGCCCAGGCGCGGCCGCCTCGGCGCCGGCCCCGGCGCCCGGGGCCAGCCGGGCGGGATCCAGCTTGTCCTTCTCGCCCAACAGTAGGTTGGTGGCCGTAACGACGTCTATGTCCTGGACGCTTTGGGGATAGGAGGGAACGTTTAGGCCGTATTTGGCGATCATCAGGTTTCGGTTAAGGATGGACAAGGTCAGAAGGTTGGAGTCGTAGGTCAGCCGGTTGATATTGGCGTTTAGCTGATCGTCGGCTTCCAGGCGTTCTTTGATTTCGTCGTTGGCGTCGGTGAGGGTATCGATTTCGGAGGCGATTTGGCTGGCCAACTCGGCGTTGGGCCTAGTCTGGTTGGCGACGATGTTAACCTCGGCGTTGGATTCCAGGGCGTTTACCCGTTCCAGTATCAGCAGATCCAGAAATTGCTTTTCGGCGATGATGGAGCTTAGGAGTATGTACTGGGGCGAGTCGGTGGCGTGGCGGTTCATTTCGGTGGTGAAGCGCAGTATTTCCGTGGCCAGCGATTCGTGGATGTTCCTAAGCTCGGCCAGTTGCGGGTTTTCGGCGCCCTCCGCCGGCCCGGCGCCTCCGGCGCCGCCACCGGATCCGCTCCCGGATCCGCCGCTTGGTTGCCCAGCCGCCGCTACCCCGGCCTCGTTTTTGGCGTTGATTTGGTCTAATTTATGCAAAAAGATATAAGTTGACGTAATTATAGAAATTATAATTAGGATCAAGAGGGATAAAATAATTATCTCTTTTTTGGTCATAATAAATTTCCTAATTAGATAAAATCGATGGGACAGGGTCATAATCGTATAGAAATTTACCCCCCACACCCCACCGATTATCCCGCCGCCAGTGGCCCCCCTGGCGGCCAACCGGTGGCGCCCCTTTGGTTGCGAAGGCATAGTGGCCTATGGCCTGGATTTGGGCTTCTGTCGGTTCATCATAGCCATTTTGGGGCCGTCGCGCCAGCCCCCGGCCGGCGCCACAATCTGCCCCCGGGCCAGCCCCCAGGCCAGCCCCCGGCCCAGCCTTCGACGGCCAACCTTCCGGAGTCGGCCGATTCACTGGTCCCAGAGGCCGATTTTGGTAGTCAGGGTGATGTATTTTTTGGGGGTGAGGAACCAGCCCAGGCCCAGGGGGTTATCCTGGTAGTCGTAAAAGACGTAGTGGATCTTGAAGGCCGTCTCCCCCTCCTGGGTCTTGAGTTGGTTGGCCTCGGTCTGGTTGAGGGTGGCCGGCTCGACCCTGAGGAAAGTTTTTTTTATGTAATTGCTGCCCTCGCCGGTGAAGAGGCCCGAGAGGGAAGAGAGTTCCAGCTCGGCCTCGACGATGGGGGCTTGGGGATCGAACTTCAATAGGGCCTCGTTTAGGAGGAAGGGCTTGTCCTTGTGGCTGACCAGGCGAATTAGGTGTATTATTTTGCCGTTTTTGGGAAGGCCCAGGCTCTGGGCGACTTTGGGCGTGGCCTCCATGATGCCGGCCTTGATGATGGTGAGCGAACTGTTTTTGCGGTCGGCCAACAGTTCCATGAGTCCGTCCCAGGTGAAACTGGCCTGGGTCCAGGCCGGGGTGGTCACGTAGGTGCCGCTCCCCTGGATGCGCCTCAAAAGTCCCTGCTCGGCCACCAAACCTATGGCCTGCCTGACGGTCATGGTCGAAAGGCCGTAATGTTTGCCTATGGCCGCCTCGGAGGGCAGTTTGGCCCCCGGAGGAAAATCCCCGCTAGCTATTATCTTCTTAATAATGTGCGAAAGTTGTAGATAAGCGGGTGTCTTGTCGTTGTCTTTGTCAACTGACAGACTTTTAGAAAAGACGCTTTTGGGATTCATAGAACGTTACGCAATGAAAACCCCCGTTCTTAGGCGATGGGGTCCTGGCGGCTTAGGCCCCGAAGGGCGATGGGGGGTTCCTGGCGGCTTTGGCCCCGAAGGGCGATGGGGTCCTGGCGGCTTAGGCCCCGAAGGGCTAGCCTGAGGTGGGCCCCGGGCCTGTCCGGAACCCACCGGGGTCATGGCGGGCCGGTTTTTGGGTCCCGATAAAGGCGCGGGCCTACGGGATCGTTTGGTCCGGGCGTTCGAAAGTCCGCCTATTGTATCAAAAAAATACACCGTTGACAAAGCACACTTTGGCCGAAATGCGCCGGTTTACGGCCCTTCCCAGGAATTTGGCACCCCTAGTCGGCCGGTCCGGGATAAGTCTAAAATATTTCCCATTTTGTCGCCCATGGAACTAACCCAAAACGACGCGACGACAATCGCCAAGCGCCTTTGGCTAAAAAAACGCGCGAATATGGGCCAATTCTGGTTTATTTTTATGGCCTATGTTCCTCTGACGGGCCGCCCTTATCCCCTCCCGGCGCCATCCCCCTGGCCGACAGGCCGACCATGACAGCCCGACAGGCCCCCCATGATAGCCCGAAAGGCCGACCACTTGGGCGCGGCCTCCGGCCTTGTGGTCCCAAGGGAGCAAAATTGCCGTTCAAAAATTTAAAATATAAAATTTCTTAAATGAAACCAATATATTGCATCGCAATATTATTGTCGTTGACAGCCTTCGGACTAACCAAGGCACAACAGGTAGCGCCAATTGCTCAACTTGGAACAATTATTGCTCGCAAAATTGGTCGTCATTTATCTTATCGTCTTATT